>JAKEHD010000011.1 GCA_022615215.1 Blastocatellia bacterium | reverse complement strand
TTCGCCCGGCGATCCACGGTGCGCCGACGCGTCCTGCCGGGCGAGCGGCTGAACGCGGCGTTACGCCGTCTGCGGTCGGCGTAACATGTGATTATACAGTTTCTGTATATCTTCCCGGCCCTGACAGGTGCTCATCATCTATTCGCGACAACAGGCATTCCTATTTGTCGTCGCTCGCTACAGCCCTGACCTCCCACATAGCTCTGGCTCTCTGATATTTTCCGCCGAGAAAAGCGATAGATAATAGGGAAAGCAGATCACTATCAATGTTTAGCGCCACTAATCCTGCTTTCTATCAAACTATCAATGAACAGATTTTATCATACTCCCAGGCATAATTCCTTGACAAGTTTTTTCTGCCGCTCTATTTTCATCTTTCTGTATATCATCCCAATCAGGAATGATATACAGTTTCAGGAGATCTCCCTATGATAAATATTCCTCCGGCATTACTGGCTCAATTTGAGACCTGTCTACGGAACAAAGGGATTCCGAAACCTCAGCACAGCGATTATATAAAATGGCTGCGCTACTATCTCGATTTTTGTCGGAAGTATAATTTCCCTCATGCCCAGAGAGAGAGTCTTCCTCACTTTCTCAACAAGCTACAGGAAAAGAGGCAAACCAGAGCGCAGCAACAGCAGGCATCAGAAGCGATCTCGCTCTACTACGAAATTGTTCGCTCCGGGCCTGGCCGCGCACAGGAGCAGAAGAACAGGAAAGCAGAAGACGCGGCGACGGTTGACTCGACTACGAGTCGGGGACGCGGCGATGCGGCGACGGTTGACCGAGACGTTTCGTCTACGACTGCGAGTCAGGGACGCAGTGATGCGGCGAAGCAATACCGACCGCCGACCACTGACCGCCAACCACCGCCCGCTGACCACCGCCCTGCACCCCTTGCACAAAAAGCGTCCCCCAGCATACCTCAACTCTCTCAGGAGACCCTCTCTTCCTCAAACCTTGCGAAACCTTCAACAGGAGTTTCCTGGGTCGCGGTTTACACAAAGCTGGCCAGTGAAATCCAGGTCAGGCACTATTCTCCGAAAACCTTGAAAACCTATACGCATTGGGCGCGGCACTTTCAATCATTTACTCGAAGCAAAGACCCGGACTTGCTTTCTTCTACCGACGTCAAAGAGTTCCTGACGTTTTTGGCTGTGAAGCGAAAGGTGTCGGCTTCAACTCAAAACCAGGCATTCAATGCTCTGTTATTTTTATATCGTCATGTTCTGAACAGGGAATTCGGCCGTATCGAGGGAGTAGTCAGAGCCAAACGAAAACCTTATTTTCCGGTGGTGTTATCTCGTGAAGAGATCGAGGCGATTCTTCAACACTTGCCGCCTCCTTACGATCTTGCGGTGAAACTGTTGTATGGCTGCGGGCTGCGGCTTTCGGAATGTTTGAATCTTCGCGTGCAATGTTTCAATTTCGATGCGGGGGTCTTGACCATTCACGACGGCAAGGGTGGAAAAGACCGAACTGTGCCGCTTCCTGAAACGATACTCCCTGAACTCCGAGCGCAGCTTGAAAGGTTGAGAGACCTGCACCGACAGGACATGGGCCGGGACTATGCGGGAGTGTTCCTGGTAAACGCATTAGAGAAAAAGTATAAGAACGCGGCGAAGGAGTTTGCCTGGCAATGGTTTTTCCCTGCAAAACAGTTGACCTATATCGAGAAAGCGGATGAATACCGGCGGTATCATCTGCATGAAACACATACACAAAAGGCGATCAAGGAAGCGGTCGGGAAAGCCGGGATTTATAAGCGCGCGTCAGCCCATACGTTTCGCCACAGTTTTGCGAGCCACCTGCTCCAGGCGAATTATGATATAAGGACGATTCAGGAGTTGCTGGGACACAGCGATCTAAAAACCACCATGATCTATACCCATACGGTGAAGAGTGTCACCGTCAAAGAGGCCAGAAGCCCGCTCGATTTTTGATTTTTCCGGTACATAAGAGGCGAAGTATACTGCGCGCGGGGCAAAAGTTAGGCAAAAACTGAAACTCCATGCGGCTAAAGCCGATGGTATCTTGTTTTTGCTACTAAGCTCTTTTAGGCAAAAGCTAAAACTCCATGCGGCTAAAGCCGATGGTATCTCCGTTCAAAACTGTCAATCCCGCGCGCAGTATATCAAGGCGTCAATCGGGCGATGGGCGATGAGTCGAAACATACGCGCGAGGCTTTAGCTTTTCATCGAATCAATCGGCTGCCACCACTACATCGCGCCCCGCACGCTTCCCGGCCAGCAATCGCGCATCCGCTACTTCGAGCAGGTGCGGAGCCTCCTGTCCGTCTTCGGGCCAGACGGCTATTCCGGCTGAAACCGTCACTCGAACCCTTATGCCGTTACCTACCTCCGTATCGGTAGCGCCAAGCGCGACTCTCAGCGATTCGAGCTTCTTGCGCGCGCCATCGAGCGAGGTCTCGGGCAGGAAGATTGCGAATTCTTCGCCGCCGAGGCGCGCAACAAGGTCGCTTCTGCGCATGGATTTGCGGAGCACGCGCGCGACCTGCCTGAGAACGAGGTCGCCTGCCGCGTGGCCGTGCGTGTCGTTTATCTGCTTGAAGTGGTCTATGTCGATCATGGCCACAGCCGCCGGGAGCTTTGTGCGCGATGTGCGTTGGAGTTCCTGCTGGAACCGCTCGTCAAAGTAGCTCCGGTTGACGAGCTTCGTGAGCGGGTCTCGAATCCCTGAGAGCCTCAGCACCCGCGCACGTTCCACCAACACTGAGCCGAGCACGGTGGCCGAGACAAGCATGAACACCTCTTCGACCTGACCTCCGAGCGTCGAGTCGCCATAGAATCGTCCCTCGGCCGTCGCAGTGCGCCCCGTCGCGTTGGCCCATGCGATGATCGCCAGGTATTGAATGATCGCTGTGAGACCGGCTACGCGCACCAGTCGCCCGTCGTAGCGAAGGGCGGTCGCCGTTATGACGGCCATGTAGATCGCGAAGGTGACGCGGCTGTGAAGCGCGGTGTCTGCGTCGCCTCCGATGAATAGAAGCAGGTGGTAGAAACTGACCAGAGAGACATCGAACAGCGTGGCAGTCAGCCCCAGCACTGAACCTCTTGTGCCTGCGCGAGCGCGGCGCAGTATCTCGACGCCGATGATGCAAGAGATCAGCGCCATAAGCGCACCGAACAGCCCCGACACCGCCGTCGGGTCGCGGATTAGTGTGGTAATACTCGTCGATATTGTGATAATCAAAACGAGGGCGAGCCTCGCCTTCGCAATCACCACCTCGCCCGATCGCCCGGCGTCGGCGAGTTCGAGTTCGGGCGGCGGCCAGACTATATAACGTAGACGTTGTGTGAGGGGTATCGTCATGTTGCAACCTTCGGGTATATGCTCCGCGCTCGCTTATTCGAGACCCGCACCCGATAAGGTGAAGGATGAGGGTCTCCGTAAAGGATGAGGGATGAAGGATGAAGGATGAAAGGCAAAGTGAAGAGATTTTCATCCTTCATCCTTCCGCCTTCATCCTTAGAATGAGGCCTTCCACTCTCCGCGCGCAACAGCAGGTATATAAGTTTCAAGTCCTTCAGGCTTAAACTCGATTGTCCGCTCCTGCTCGGCGCTCATATATGCTGTCATCAGGAGTTCCGTCACCTCAAGTCCGTCGTAGAAATTCTCTTCGGGCTGCTTGCCGTCGAGAAAACTTTGAATGAAATAACGGTTCTCCGCTTCATATCCATACTCTGCTGCTTCATTGCCTACCACAGGCATCAGGCCCTGCTCTGCGTTCTGCTTCTCTACGAGGTCTTCGCCTGCTTCGCCCTCTACACGGCGGCTCAGGAAGAGCTTCACTCCGCTATCGAGCGAGTTCATCGATAGCGAGTATTCAGGCCCGAGCAATTCCAAGCTCAGTCGCAGCCCTGGACCGACATAACTCCAGGAGGTCGTCGCTTCTACTATCAGCGGATTCCCCTCTTCATCCATGTAGTTGATCGTAGCGCGAGCAAAATCTTCCGCAGGTTTTTTTTCATAGTCGACGTCCGTGCCCATCATTTCTCGTAGAGCTTTTGCGTGTCGAGGGCGGGACCATTTGAGGCCGGCAATCTGCGCGGATACTTTCACAGGGCGTATGCTCGAACGCTTTGCGCCGGGGCGTGTGAGCATGAAACGCGCGACCTCTATGCTGTGGCACATCATATCGTTCAACACGCCGCCGCCCTGAAGTTCACCTTGCCAGAACCAGGGCTTGTGCGGCCCGCTGTGCTCTTCGGCTGCGCGCGCAAGATAGGGGCGTCCCGCGAGTCGCGCGGCTCGCGTCCATATTATATCTTTTCCGCGCGTCACGCCGGGCGAAAATATCTGGTCTTCGAGATAGCCGTGAAGCAAGCCTGCGCGCTCAACCATTTCAACCATGCGGCGGGCTTCGGCCACGTTTCGCGCGAGCGGCTTTTCGCAAGCTACGGCGATCAGCTTGCCTTTGCCTGATTCAAGTGCGTTAAGTATCCGCTGCATGTTATCGACTCGCACATGGTTTGGTCCGCAAATCCATACGCAATCTATCTCAGGCGAGCAGACCATCTCTTCAATCGAGTTGAAAGCCCGCGCATCTCCCACACGGAGATCGCGCGCATAGAGGGCTGCCGATTCAGCGTGCTCGCGATTTGGGCTGTATACGCCGAGCACATCCGCATCGCGTACTCCGACCCAGGACTGAATATGAAAGCGAGTGATGAATCCGCTCCCGATGAATCCCACTCCGAGTTTTTTGTCATTCATAAATGCGGAGCCTCCTGAATTATTCATGACCTGAAAGACCTCGATCTACAAACAGACAATGATCGCAGGCGTCATATATCACAACCGGGCAAGCGATTCAATGAGTGAACCCGCTTCGATATAGTAGCCGTGCGCTGCTGTGATTCAGGCTCGTATTAAACTGCTAATGCTCGGAGACCGGAGAGAAATGGGAAAGAGACTTGTGACCTTCAAGACCAGACTTTGTGCAGGTGCAGGACGAATCCCGGCAGAACAGGGTTGCCCGATATTGTTTCAGGGTTTTCAAGGCAGACCATCGCTGCTTCAGGTCGATAGATAAAGACTTTCTTTTCTTTGGGATCGATCAACCAGCCCAGTTGCGCCCCGTTCTCAATGTATTCTTCCATCTTTGTTTGCAAAGCCTCCAGGGAATCTGTTCTGGACCTGAGCTCTACCACAAAATCGGGGCATAGTGGAGGAAACTCTTCCTTTTCTTCCTGGGTAAGTTCTTCCCACCTTGAACGTCTGACCCAGGAAATATCGGGAGACCGCTTTGCTCCATTGGGAAGAATGAATCCGGTCGATGAATCGAATGCTACGCCGGTGCCATCCTTTTCAACCCATACACCGAAGATGACTCCGAGAGAGAAGTTGCGCCTTCCGGTTTCTCCGCCAGTAGGTGGCATGATGATCAGATCTCCATCGCTGGTTCGTTCGATACGCAAGTCCTGATTCAACTGACATAATTCAAAGAACTCGTGGTCGCTCATTTTCTGCGAGATCGGGCCGAGGTGTAGGGTGAGCGGTTCGGCCTCAATAAGAACTGGCACTGTAGTCATCGGTCCCTGCCTCCATTATCAACGAGGGTCATTCTATCACATCAGAGGGTTCGGCAGGGAATTGACTTATAAACAAAACATTTTGCAGTCAAACTCGCGCAAGCGAAATCTGATCGCCTATGAATCGATCTCATAGAGAAGATCGTGTGCGAATCATCCCATCTTTCAATTTCAGGGCAGCCATAAACTTCTCGCTTGACCTCCTTTACCCCTATGTAGTATTCTGAGCACCTCTTGATAGAATACTACATAGGGTAGAGGAGAGAGGCTATGGGATATGGAGTGAATCTGAGTTACTCGACGGCTTTGATCTTACAGGCGCTCGCGAGCGGCTACCGTTACGGGTTCGACATAATGGACCTGACGGGGCTGCCGAGCGGGACCGTTTATCCGGCTCTCAGGCGGCTTGAGGAGGCGGAGCTTGTCGATTCGAGATGGGAAGACGAAGCGATAGCGCAGAAGGAGCAGCGTCCGCCGCGTCGCTATTACGAGTTGACGAAAATCGGTGAAGATGCGCTTGCCGATGCCGTGAAGCGTTACCGCGCGATTGAAAATATTTTCCCTTTACCTGATAAGGCGAAACTTTCCGATGCTTGAGGACGCGACGAAGAAAGAAATCTTTATGCGAATGTTGGGAAGCAAGCATAAGACGGGCTTCAGCCCTTATCGCTGGCTGATCGCGCTCATCGGCGTGATCGTGCCGCGA
>JAKEHD010000633.1 GCA_022615215.1 Blastocatellia bacterium | reverse complement strand
TACTGCGGCTGGTGTCATCAAACAGATGAGCCTTTGCTTTTGCCGGGAAAACCTATTATGCCGGTCTCGCAAGAAACGGTTTCCTGCCCGCAATGCCACTGGGAGATTATTTTAGTCTCCATTAGCAAGGCTTCCGAAGTAGCTGGCGTCAGCAGAAAGACCATATATCAGTGGATAGATAAAGGGCTGGTAAGCACAGTGCGAAGCTCAAGCGGTCGGCTGCGAGTCTGTTTTAGCTCATTGTTCAGCCCTTCGAGCAAAAAAGACCGAGAAAGCTTGGAATAAAAACTTCTGAGGTGAAAAAACAGTCTGAAAGTGTAACCTTTTGTGAAGTGTTGGTAATTGACACAGAGGCAGAATCGGAGTATCTTCGCTTCGTGGCTGAGATGACAGATTGAGCTTCGTTAGAAGCGGGGCTGTTTTGTCAGAATGTTGTGTGTATATAATCTAAAAGCACCATAAGGAGGTTGCATGAAGGCATTCATAAATTCATTTCGCAACTTGCTATCTCGTAATGTTATTATCGCGCTTTCATGTGTGCTACTTATAGGTATAAGTGTAGTTAAGATCGTGTCTTTACAAGAACCCGCTCAGGCAAAACCTGTCGTAGAAAAACTACCAGACACTTTGAGTCTGGCCCCAGGCTTTAAATTCATCGATATTAAAGGGTCTCGGTCAGAAGGATATCAAGTGGTGCTAAAGAATGAGTATGACAAAAGCATCACAGCATTTGAGATAGGTGTTGATATCGACGTTGCTCAAAGCAAAATGACCAGAGATTTGATACATGATAAAAGACATAATTCTATTCCTCCGGGAACAACCTGGACGGAGTTTCATCCTCACACACTTTATATGGATACCAAACCCCTTACTATATTTGGGGTGATCTTCGAAGATGGCGATGGTGACGGTCAGACAAAGACAATTAAAAACATCAAAGAAATACGCCTGGGACAGAAAATGCAACTAAAACGTTTTCGCCCCAAATTACTAAATATTCTTCAGGAACCCGATTGGCAACTAACCGAGGCTCTCGATAGGCTTGAATTAGAAGTTTCCTCTCTTCCTGCTTCTTCTTCAAAGGGAATTCCACACAACGTCGCGGTTGGACTTCTAATGGAAAAGATTGTATTACAGGATGAGATTCGAAGAATAAAACATGCAGCTAGAGAGCATAGTAGTTCACTGCGAGAGGAACTAATCAAATTCAAAGAAACGAATGAGTTGAAAGCAGCGGGATTTACCGAGAATATAACAGGACCGGATTTAAAAATTAATGGCTTTCAAAACAATTGAACTCAACGCGATTGGATAGACAATGTAAGGTTTTGTTTATTCTGCAACTATAGTAGTTCTGCGTATCCAGGTAAAACGAAACGGAACCCCGTGCATAATTCTTGACTCGAAAAATCCTGGTGTTCAGGGCTTTTTCTACGCCCTTTTGTTGCAAATTTCGGATTTCAGCTATGGAGTACCAAGCAATAAAGGAGATTAGATACAAAATGGCTAACATAGAGGCGGATGTGAAGCGATTAGCTTTGGTTTTTCTTGTATTATTACCTTTTGCTGTAACTTTCTGGGTGGAATCAGGCAAATCTGCGGAAGCAGGTACCTATTATGCAAGTCGGGTTCAAAGTCCTGGGCAACAAGCCTGTGTTCCTTATACGGTTGAGGTTGCCGGGCCTTTTTTCAATGGTTCCAACTGTCCAAACGATAGAATAGGAACGGTCGTAAAAAGGGAAATTTACCGAATTCATTTTGATCGAGTTTCTTCAGGAGGCAATGTTGATACATTGGTTGTCTTTAAAGAGGTTTGGGGACAGGGACCCTGTTATCCTGCCGGGGGTGCTGCTCTACAGGTTTTATAATACAGTGCTGGCCTGATTTTTTAATGGAACAGAGCGATAGATTAGTTTGGACAAAAATTGTGCGAAACAAGTACGTTAACACTGTTTCTTGCCAAGCTGGGTGTCCAGATTCAGGCGCAGGCACAGGAGGCTGTCAGACTGTTGACCCTCCCACACCTTTCAGTGTTGAATTCACAGAAGATCAGTGTGTCCACCCCGACGATCAGAGCGGAGGTGGAGGTGGTTGCGGAGATTTCGAGGTCTGTGATTCAGCTTCTTATTGGAGTGAAGAGGAATGTAGATGTATTCCCGGATCCACTCCTATACTGATTGACACTCTCGGCAATGGATTTGACCTCACCAATGCAATTGGCGGCGTAAACTTCGATCTCGACAACGACGGTTTCGCCGAACAACTCAGTTGGACATCTCTCGACTCCGATGACGCTTTCCTGGCCCTTGACCGTGACGGCAATGGCACAATTGATAATGGGACAGAATTATTCGGCAACTTCACGCCCCAGCCACCTTCAAACGCTCCTAACGGGTTCCTTGCGCTGGCTGAATATGACAGGATAGAGAATGGCGGCAACAGTGATGGCGTTATAAACAACCTTGATGCGATTTTTCCCGATCTACGTCTCTGGCAGGATTCCAACCACAACGGCATATCCGAACCCGATGAGTTATATGAGTTACCTGTTTCTGGCCTCGTAACGATGGATCTTGACTATAGAGAATCGAGGCGGCGAGATCATCACGGTAACTGGTTTCGCTATCGGGCAAGGGTAAGAGACGCACGAGGCGCTCACCTGGGGAGGTGGGCGTGGGACGTATTTTTAGTAGTTCAACAGTAGTAACTTCCTGTTTCGTCATCGATATTGCGAAGGTTTGAAGAATTACTGCGGCTGGTGTCATCAAACAGATGAGCCTTTGCTTTTGCCGGGAAAACCTATTATGCCGGTCTCGCAAGAAGCGGTTGCATGCCCGCAATGCCACCGGGAGATTATTTTAATCTCTCTTCGCAAAGCTTCTGAGGTAGCTGGCGTGAGCAGAAAGACCCCATATATCAATGGATAGATAAAGGGCTGATAAGCACGGTGCGAAGCTCAAGCGGCCGGCTGCATATATTCGCTTCGTGGTTGAGGTGACAGACGGAGGCTTCGTTAGAACCGAGACTTGTTTGTCAATGGCCCAGGCAGTTTTTGTAAAGTATATCTGTAATAGGATCAACGGCTTATTAATTGGAACCAACCCGTTTTTCTGGAAAAAGCGCGAGGTGCAAGCTATGAACGCAAAGTTCGCCGCAAAGGATCTGCCGCAACATGGCATGGCTATAGTTCAGCCATTCGATCCTGAGTTCGATGCTATGGCACTTTCTATGGAAGAGGGTCAAGGTGTTATATCCGATGACGAGAAGCCTTTTTCCATTATTGTGAAAAACGAAAATGGCGAGGCGGTGGTCGGGCTAAGACTGAGATGGGAATTCGAAAGAAGTGATGGTCGAATTATTTTCCATCAGAGGGCTTTTACTGTTTCCATGCCTTTCGATACCAGCCCGGTAAGTCAAAATAGTAACTATATAAGGAAGGCAAGGCTAGTTATAGAACCTGATTCGGCAGAGTTTTTTTCGCTGATCTCCTCCCCTCTGGAGCGTCGAGGATTAAATATAGGGGCAGGGGCAATAGGGACGGGTTCTGGAAGCATTGGCTCAAATAGCGCAAGGCGACAGGACTTGGAAGCATTGCGAGATAGCGCAAGGCGGCGGGATTTCGAGGCGTTACAATCTCACAGTCGGAGAGCCACTGTGAATGAATTAAATGCGCTCCTGGAAAATTCTATTAGTGTCACTGTGGCTATCGACGGGGCATTTTTTGAGGACGGCGGATTTGTAGGCCCTGATACCACAGACTTCTTCGCTGAAATGAAGGCCAAGCAAGATGCGCGGCGCGATTTGCTTGTCGAAATTGAGAGAACGGCAGGTCTGAATAAGAGCGATGTTTTCAAACAGGTGGAAATTATAGCTCAAGGGGGAGCGCAAAGAGACCGGGCAGAGAGTAGAGTTGCCTTACACTATAATATCTCTAAACAGCGATATGCCCAGGAGCTTCTTGCAAGGCGAAGGGTAATGGGTGACGAGAGGTTGCTTGATTTTGTCAGAGAACAACTTGCCAGAGTAGGTTCCCCTCTCTACAAGAAGTGAGCTTGAATTCAACTGAGACTACCTGAATATCTGAAACAATCATTTCCAGACACGGTCAACCTGTACGGGCAACCCTGCGGTGGTCTCCCCTTGATGACTTTCAACAAGGGGTGGCCACCCTAGCCACCCTTACAGGGTTCCTCACTCATCTGAGACATCCGGAAAGTTTCATCTCAAGCCGCGCAGAGTATATATTTGCAGGGTTGGTTTTTGCGTCGTTCCTGCGCGAAAAGGGCAGGTTTACGAATAGAAGATAGAATTCGGTTCGATCAGGTTTCGAGCAGTCGTCGACAAAACCGGGCGAGGGCTTTATAGTTTCATCAGCGATAGTGAAAAAGGAGAGTATCGAGTTGGATACGGAAGCAAGGAATTGCAGAATCTGCGGGCGCGAGATCGCGGCAGCCCGGCTCAAGGCCATTCCTGACACACTTGTCTGTGTCGATTGCAGTGAAAAAATCGGCGGCGAGTTCGAACTGGAAGTCAACCTCAGCGCCACAGGCAAAGCCGGTAGCCTGAAGAAGACAGGCGAGCAGGTGGAGGTTAAGAGAAAACGCAAGCCCGTCCGCTAAGGGACGCCCGTTTCTACATGTCTCAGATCTGTTTTAGTGAGCGTCCGTTCCTATCATACTGCCTGATGCTGAATCGGTAATCCATGAATTGCCGAAAGTGCCGCAAAAAATTTATAGTCGTCTCGTTCAACCGTCAGGTAATTTCATCCTTCATCCATTCAAGAATGGCGGAGGCGTGTGGGAATCGAACCCACCCAGGCCGCCTCTCGACGACCCGCAACGGGTTTGAAGCCCGCGAGAACCACCAGGCCCCCTGCGCCTCCGCTCGCCAGCAACACTATCGAACCGCAGAATCAGGTGTCAAGAAGGATCAGCTATCAGCTATCAGTCTTCAGCCATCAGCTATCAGTTTTATGGCTGACAACTGACGGTTGATGGCCGATAGTTGATTTCGCTTCGACCCTTTTCATAAATCGATCCAGGGCTACGGGGGCGCGCACGTGTATGCCCTCTCCGATCTTCTCTTTTCCGTCGTGCGCCTCGACCGAGAACTTGATAGTGTTTTCGCCCACCTCCAGGACTTCGGCCCTGGCCGTGACCGTAAAGCCGACGGGCGTGGCCGCCAGGTGCTTTACGTTCACAACCACTCCGACCGAAACCCACCCATCAGGGAGATACTCCTGTATGGCGTCGGCTGCCACCACTTCCATGAGATATATCATCATCGGAGTGCCGTAGACTTCGGGCATGTGTTCGTGAAACCATTTGACGGTCATCTCTTTTTTGACCTCCACGCTCTTTTCGGCCCAAGCGCCTACGGGTATCTTTTCAGTCACTTTCATTCCACAACCTCTTACAGGGATTCCACAACCGGAGCACTAATTCTAGCCCTTCGCCCGACGGAAAACCAGATGACATTAAACAACACCTGCTGTTGCCTGCGCGCCACACTCATCGCGCTCACGGAAAATGTAATATCTCTTTTTTATTCAATAATTCTAGGTATCGGCCTTATATAAGTCGTGGCACGGCCATTGCTGAAAGGATGATTTGACTTGCCCCTATTAACTATCGAGGAGGGTTTCGTTGATCCGACAGACAACGCTTCAAAGAGCGGTCTCGGCCGGCGGTCAGGGGCTGCACACGGGCGAGCACGCGCGAATCACTCTAAGTCCCGCTCCGGCCTACACGGGGTACGTTTTCCGCCGAACCGACCTGAACGATTTCGAGATACCGGCCGCTCCCCAATACGTCGCGCGCGTCAGCTATGCCACTACCTTGATGCGACAGGGCGTGATGATAGCGACGGTCGAGCATTTGCTTGCGGCGCTCGCGGGCAGCCACATAGATAACTGCATAATCGAGATCGATTCCCTGGAGGTGCCCATACTCGACGGCAGCGCCGAGCCGTTCATCGAAATGATCGAGAGCGCAGGACGCACTACGCTCGAAGCTCCGCGCCAGTTCCTTCGCGTGCTCAAGCGCGTAGAGGTGGCCGACGGCAATCGGCGCATGAGCCTTAGCCCTGCGAGAGGGTTTTCAATATCCTGCCTGATAGAGTTCGCGCATCCGATGATAGGCATCCAGCGACGTGAGATAGAACTCACGGACGGACAATTCTCAGAGCATGTCGCCCCGGCCCGGACCTTCGGCTTCCTGGGCGAAATAGAGTCGCTGCAAAATTCGGGACTCATTCGCGGCGGGTCGCTCGATAATGCCATCGTGCTCACACCCGAAGGCGGCATAATGAACCGGGAAGGACTGCGCTTCGCCGATGAGTTCGTGCGCCACAAGATCATAGATATAATCGGCGACCTCGCGCTGCTCGGCATGCCCGTGCTCGGTCGCGTAGAAGCCGAACGATCAGGTCATGGCCTGCACACCGCGCTCGTGTCTCGCGTCTTGCGCGACGACTCGGCCTGGGAGATCACCGACTCGCCCGCTCTCGCCTCAGCAGTCTGACGCGCAGTCAGCTATCAGCTTTCAGACTGAAGACTAAGGGCTGATGGCTGAAGACTGAAAGCTGACGGCTGATTTTCCTATCCACCCCGGTTGGGCGTGTGCTAACATTCACATCTGAATTAGCGACGACTCAAACGGATTGAGGGGATGGATAAATTTCGGATCAAGGGTGGGCGACGGCTCGAAGGGCGCGTTCAAATAAGCGGCGCGAAGAATTCCGCCCTGCCTTGCATGGCTGCGACGCTGCTGACCCCGGAAACTGTAACTCTTCACAACCTTCCTTATGTGCGCGACATAATCACCATGCGCCGCCTGCTCGAAGACCTGGGCAGCACTGTGCTTATGCCGGAACTCAGGACGCTGAAAATCTCGGCCGCAAAAGTCGAGTTCTTCGAAGCGCCTTACGATCTGGTCAAGACCATGCGCGCATCCGTTCTTGCGCTTGGCCCTCTGCTCGCCCGATTCGGCGAGGCGCGGGTCTCGATGCCCGGAGGGTGCGCCATAGGCCAGCGTCCCATAGACCTTCACCTGTCGGGATTTGAAAAGCTCGGCGCCGAGGTCACTCTCGAAGGCGGCGATGTCGTGGCGCGGGCCAGGAGGCTTCAAGGCCGCGAGATATATTTCGACAAGGTGACTGTAACAGGGACGGAAAATCTCATGATGGCCGCCTCGCTGGCCGAAGGCCGCACCTCGCTCATCAATGCGGCCTGCGAGCCTGAGGTCATAGACCTGGCCGAGTTGCTCAACAAGATGGGCGCTCGCATCGAAGGCGCAGGCCGTAGCACCATCACGATCGAAGGCGTCAAAGAGCTTGGCGGCGCGGAGCACACGATAATACCCGACCGCATCGAAACGGGCACATTCGTCGCCGCCGCCGCCATCACCGGAGGGGCGCTCGATATAGTGAATTGCTGCCCGCAACACATCACTGCCGTAATAGACAAGCTTCGGGAGACGGGCATAGAAATCGAGCAGCCGAATGCCTTTTCGTTGAGCGTCAGGGCGAAGGATAAGATTCGGCCTTCGAACGTGACCACGCTCCCTTATCCGGGATTCCCGACCGATATGCAGGCACAATATATGGCGCTGATGACGCTCGCGGGCGGCACATCTACCATAAACGAGACGATATTCGAGAATCGCTTCATGCATGCATCGGAGTTGTTGCGCATGGGTGCGCGAATACGAATCAGCGGGCATCAGGCGGTGGTCGAAGGCAATACCCGTTTGACGGGAGCGCGATTGCTCGCCTCGGACCTGCGCGCATCGGCTTCGCTCGTGCTTGCGGGACTTGCGGCCGAAGGAGAGACCGTTATAGATCGCGTCTATCACATAGATCGCGGGTATGAAAAGATCGAAGAGAAACTGCGCTCGGTCGGCGCTGAAATCGAGAGGTTCAGAAATTAGTGATACGTAATTTGTCCGTGGCCAGTAGTCCGTGGTCCGTCGTTCTTTAGCCAGGGTTTCGGAAGAAGCGCAACGGACGACTGACAAAGGACGGAAGCGTACTCGCTGCCGGACAAGCCGCGCATCACGTATTTTTTTGTTTGACTCGGCCGCGAGCCTTGAAGATAATGGGTTAGGAAAATCATGGACAACACGCCCGAACAGAGTTGCATATTTTGCAGCATCGCTGCTGGCGACGCGCAGTCAGAGATTGTTTATAGCGACGATCAGATGGTCGCCATCAAGGATGTCAACCCGCAAGCGCCCGTTCACGTATTGTTGATCCCGCGCGAGCACAACCTGGAATCGCTCAACGATGCTTCAAAGCTCGACCTGTCGTTGCTTGGACACCTGCTTTACATCGCGGCGAAAATAGCCAACAGGATGGAGATTGCCGAAAGCGGTTATCGCGTGGTCATAAATACGGGCGAAGCAGCAGGACAGAGCGTCGCGCACCTTCACGTTCACCTGCTAGGCGGCCGCGATCTCACCTGGCCTCCAGGTTGACCGGGCAGACTTTCTTCAGTGGCATAACACGCTTGCGGCTGCTCTTGTGGCTCGTCTCTTGCGCTACTTTTCTATTATTTCAATGCGTTCGATGCGGTCGCCCCGCGCTATGCGATTGACTGTCTCTAGCCCTGAGACTACCTGACCGAATACCGTGTATCCGCCATCGAGGTGCGGCTGAGGCGAGTGGGTTATGAAGAACTGCGAGCCGCCCGTGTCTTTGCCCGAAAGCGCCATGCCTACGGTCCCCGTCTCGTAACGGCGCATATTGATCTCGTCGCGTATCTGATAGCCCGGCCCTCCGTTCATATCGCCGCGAGGGTCGCCGCCCTGAATGACGAAGTTCGGCACGACCCGCATGAAAGTCAACCCGTCATAAAACCCCTTGCGCGCAAGCTGTAGAAAATTGTCTACCGTCATCGGCGCGTCGGATGCGAATAGCTCTATTCGTATCGGCCCCTTTTTCGTGTGTATGATCGCCAAAGGGTTTTTGGGCGAAATTGTCAGTTGATAAATTCTCCGCCAGTAATCTCGGTCGTGACCCGTTTCGACCTTGCCTATTTGCAATATGGAAGAGGGCGTCTCTGCGTCCGATTGCCGCAGAGCGTCTGCGGCGCGCAGGCGCACTACGTAGTCCTCGTCGCGGGTCGGCCCTGAGAGCGCCCGAATGTTCATCGGCTGACCGAGCTTTGCCGCCGCCTCAAGTATGGCGATTCGCGCGTCGTTCATCACGTCGGCGCGCGAGGCTTTGTATGCCTCTTCGAGCGCGCCCGTCACGCGATTGGAGCGGTCGCCCAGTTCGCCGAGCAGCGTGGCCGATGTCGCGCGCACGATCACATCTGCGGCCTTGAGTTGTTCGAGCAGAATGTCGCGCAAGCCCTTGACCTTGACCCTGGCCAGGGCGTTCAGGATGTCTGAGATAGCGCGCGGGTCTGCCTTGCCGTAAGTCTTGCCCGACAGCGAATCGAGCAATGCGGTCTTCGCTCTCTCCGAGCCGACCTCCCCCAGCCCCTGCGCGTAATTTTGCATGGCTTTCCATTCGCCCTGCGGCAAATCCATGCCTTCGGGTATGTCGAAGAAAGCGGTCTCGCCGAATTTCGCCACAGCTATTTCGGCTTCGGGACTCGAACCCGCGTGGCCGTCTGCGAACCTGAAGGCTTTGAGAAAATCGAGCGCGCGCTCGTCTTTAATGTTTCCGAGCGCGGCGGCGATGAGCAAAAGAAAATTCTGTTGTTCGGGCACGCCCTCTCTTTCGCGGTCGAACGCGCGATAGCCTGCAAGCTTTGTGTTTCCGAGCGCAAGTAGCGCGCTCGTAGCGCGCGGGTCGCCGAGCGCGCCGAGCGCATTGATGGTATTTACCACAACCCGGTGGTCCGCGTCCGTCAGTCTTCTCATCAAAGGTTCGACCGCCTGTTTGTCTCCGGCCACTCCGAGCGCGCGGGCCGCATAAGCGCGCACGAGCGCGTCCTTATCATCGAGCAAAGGTAAAAGGGCGGGCACTGTGGCGGCTATGCCATCGCGTATTCGAATGATTGCATTTATCGCCTGCCATCTTAGATCCGCGTCCGGCGAGCGCAATTGAGCCGAAAGGGCGGCGATTGAAGAGGGAAGCTTTATTTTGAGCAGGGCAGTTATGGCCATCGAGGCGATGAATTTTTCATCTTGGGAAGGAGGCTTATTCGTGTCGGGCAAAAAAAGCGCAAGGGCGCTCGCAATGCCGCTCACGCCGTATTTGCCGAGCGCCTCGGCCGATAGTTTATTAGAAGTGATTTTGCCGAGCGCCTCGATGACGCGGGCGCGCACTTCGGGGTCGCTCTCGGTTGCGCTCCGAAGGCTTTCGAGCAATGCTGCGGCCGCGAGGTGGCTTTCTATCTCGCCGAGTGAAAAAGCGGCGGCCGAGCGCATCCTCGCGCTGCGGTCGTTTTTCAGTATTTCTATGAGAGCGGTGATGCCTGAGTAATAACCTATGCGACCGAGCGCGAGTATTGCGCGACGGCGCGCGCCCCCGTGCGACAGGGTCAGCATATCGAGCAGGTCGCCCGTAACGGTGCGCTCGTCCTCGTAACGGATTATCTTAGGATAGAGTACCCGCTGCGTGCGATCACGCCTGAGCGTGGGCTTTTGATTCGGGACCGTCGTAGGAGGTGCCTGGGCAAACAACAGACAAGGCAACAAGAGCGCGGCGATCAATGCATTCGCTAAAGAGTTTTTCATCCGATAAGTTCTTGCATGTACGGGCGGCGCTGCGGTAGCCGCCCCTCATTGGCTTTTTAGACCGAGGGGCGGGCGAAGAAAGAAATCTTTAAGAGACGCCCGCCCTTACATGAGTTTGCAAATAAAATTCCGGTCAGCGAAGACCCCGCGATAAATTGTGATGGGGCCGGACGATTTTCGCAAGCAAACGAGAAGAGAGACGCTTTTTGCACGGGGGGCCGGGGGGCCGGGTTCTGGCTTCACTGCCTCTATATCACCCCTGCACCCCTGCACCCCTGCTCCTCCGCTTCTCCCTCACGCATCACTCTTTGCCACTTCGACCAGATTATCGAAAAAGGTCGCTCCGGCTCCTATGTCTGTGAGCGCCTGCGAGACGGTCTGATTGACGTTCGTGTGATCGGGGCTGAGCTTGTTCCACCATATCGATAGCGCGACCGCAACGCCGGGTTTCACTCGCTCGGACAGGCGCGCGACCAAACGGCATTCGCCTCTGTCGTTCCACACACGAACCCGGTCGCCATCAGAGATTCCGCGCTTTCGCGCGTCCTCCGGGTTGATTTGAATGAAAGGCTGGCGTTCGCTTTTTAAAAAAGACGGCAAGTGAGAAAACGACGTGTTGAGAAACGAGTTGGCGGGCGGGCTGAGGAGTTGCAACGGGAAGCGCGCGGCTAACTCAGGCGCGGTCGCGGGCGATTCGCGCGGCGGAATGTAATCAGGCAGCGGGTCAAGGCCCTCGCGCTCCAATCCTTCGGAGTAGAATTCGCATTTGCCGCTCGGAGTGTGAAAGCCGCCTTCCGCGAAGGGAGCGAATGTCTCCGGCAGATTCAGCCTCGCCCAGCCGTCGCGCTTCAACCTATCGAGCGTTATACCATCGAAGATCGCCGCCTCGGTCGAGAGCGCCTGTCTGATTATGTCTTCGTCCGTGTCTTTGAAACAGTCCTCTTCGAATCCCATACGCTCGGCGAGCAGGCTGAATACTTCCCAGTTCGGTTTCGCCTCTCCCATGGGCGCGATGGCCGGTTCGTTGTAGACCAGATAGTAATGGCCGTAGGGTTTGACAATATCGCGGTGTTCGAGTTGAGTGGTTGCGGGCAGCAATATGTCCGCGTAATCGGCGGTGTCGGTTTGAAACTGCTCGTGAACTACCGTGAAGAGGTCTTCGCGCTTCAATCCTTCGATGACCTTGGATTGGTCTGGCGCTATGGCCGCAGGATTCGAGTTGTAAACATAGATGGCGCGAACGGGCGGCTCGAAATCGGTGAGAGCTTCGCCGAGCCGCGACATGTTCACCGTGCGCGGATTGCCTCGTATCAAATCGGGTCGTTGAAGGACCGCCTCGTCGAAGGTGAACATCCCGCTGCTCGAAAGCAGCACGCCGCCGCCTGCCTCTCGCCACGCGCCCGTGAGAGCGGGAAGGCAGGCGATGGCCCGGACGGCCATGCCTCCGCCTGCGTGGCGTTGAAGCCCGTAGTTCACCCTTATGACGGCCGGGCGTGTCGTGGCGTACTCGCGCGCGAACTCTGTGATCTCGTTTTCGGTGACGCCGCAGATGGAAGCGGCGCGGGCGGGCGGCCAGGCTGCTACTTGTTCGCGCAGCAGTTCGAATCCTAGAGTGTATCGCTCGATGTAATCGCGGTCTTCAAGCCCCTCGGCCACTATCACGTTCATGACGGCCAGGGCGAATGCGGCATCTGTGCCGGGGTTGATCTGAATGAATTGATGGCAGTGGTCCATCGTATGATTGCGATGCGGATCGATACCTATGAGTCTGGCCCCACATGATAGGGCCTGCTGTATCTCAGGCCAGAGATGTATATTCGACGAGAGGGTATTCGTGCCCCATAGCACGATCAAGCGGGCGAGGTGAAAGTTCTCCATGTCGGTTCCAATCGTAGCTCCCACCGTGTAGCGCATCGCATCTACGCCCGCCGACGAGCATATCGTGCGGGCGAGCTTGCTTGCGCCGAGGCGGTGAAAGAACCGCCGGTCCATGCTCGACCCGTTGACTATTCCCATAGTGCCGCCATAGCTGTAAGGGAGAATGGCTTCAGGCCCGTCTGCGGAAGCGGCGATCTCGCGGAAGCGGCGCGCGATCTGATCGAGGGCTTCGTCCCAACTTATGCGCTCGAACCGTCCCTCGCCTTTGGCTCCGACCCTTCGCATGGGATAAAGCAAGCGGCCGGGGTTATAGACCCTTTCGAGATAGCGGGTCACTTTCGTGCAGAGGAACCCTCGCGTAGGCGTATGATCGGGGTCGCCCGATACTCGTGTGGCGCGGCCGTCTTCGACCTCTACGAGCATAGCGCAGGTATCCGGGCAATCGTGCGGACAGGCGGCGTGAATGATTCTCTTTGCTGTCATAGGTATTCCTTCCTCAAGCCGAATAAGCATACAAAATTTCGAGGCTGAATGGAAAGCAGGCGATTGGAAGATCGGGTGATTGGGTTATTCGGCTCGGAACTCCTGCCAGCAAGCATATAGAATTTCTACAGGTATTTGTGTACAATGCCGACAGGTAGGATGCAAGGCGATGAAATACGGACACAAGAGTAGCAAGTCTGATGATTTGAAAAAAGCCGACGTAAAAGGCCGCAGCAGAATGAATACATTTATTGTGAGAGCGATGCGTCCGTCATAGGAGGTGATTGGGTGACTGAAGATACGGCATTCATTTCAACGGAAACTATAGATGTCGCTCAGGTGCGGAAGGAACCACGCCTTATCGCTTTTTTGTTCTGTAACTACGTTAATGTGACCGGGAATGGCAAGCCGAACCTCTTGGGCATTTTCGACCGCATCTTCGTTGATCCTGATAAAAAGAAGACGGCGAATTTCATTATGTTCGTTAAAATGGCAGAGGTATCAGGCCCGACTGAAATAAGAATATTCAATCCTCTCGGCGAACTTGTTGCAGGAGCACTCCTTGAACCGAACGTTCGGCAAACCACGTCTGACGAGATTATCTTTGCTCAAGCAATAGTACATATATCTCTGGAAACCGAAGAAGAAGGCATATACTGGTTCGATATTCTTTATCAAGGTCATTCGCTGGGAGGAACCGGCCTGGAAGTCAGGTTCAAGCAGCGGGAGGAGCAAAATGGCAACCATAATTGATGTATTTAATATAGTCGGTAGCAGAGTGGTGCGGGAACCGGACCAGCAGGAATCTGCGCCTTATCAGGATACGACTTCAATAGCTGTTGATGCCAGGGTAAGCGTGTATCCGCTGGGAGAGAATCATCCTCTTGCTCACATGTTCGGGAAGTATGATGATGAGCCATTATGGGAAGGGTTCGAGGAAGCGATAAGGATGAATCCTGATGTAATAGACTACGACTCAGAGTAATCCTGTGTATATTTTAGACTCTTGTGTCCTTCGCGGAATATTTCATAATAAAGGTCGATACCCTTTATTGGAGCGAAGAGTATACTGCGCGCGGGATGAAATGACAGTTTTGAGTAGAGATACCATCG
>JAKEHD010000105.1 GCA_022615215.1 Blastocatellia bacterium | reverse complement strand
GATTGAGAAGTTCCCTCAAGCGCCTGAATGCGCGAACGCTTGCAGGCAGGATGCCTGCGCTCCCAGAAAAAACTTTCATCTTGCCCCGCGCGCAGTATAACGAGACCGGCCGTAATTTCATCTCCCCATAATTTTGTTAAAGTAAGGAGACAGACAAACCTCGAAGTCTCGACCTCTTCAATAAATCCTCAGAACCGCTTGCCTTGACTTTGATAAATAGGTTGCGTTATTAGTGCATAAGCACTAGAAACGCTAGACAGGATTTTCAAAACCGGACTGCTTGAATTGGATATTGATATGATCGCATTAAAGGAACTTGAAGAAAGAACTTTTCTTGAGGACGATACTGCTGAGATTCCTCCATCTGACATAATTGCATATAACGAACTTCGTTCATGCGCAGATTTATATCGGATGTACACTGAAGGCATATTAGAGATACAGCCTGAGTTTCAAAGAGAGATTGTTTGGAAAACCCCTTCGCAAACTCGATTTATAGATTCATTAATAAAGCAACTCCCTATTCCCAGTATGTGTTTCAGTTTGGATTATAAAACCCAGGAATGGCAGGTTATAGATGGATTGCAGCGAATGGCGACTATAATCCGATTCCTGTCCGGGAATGATTGGACTCTATCCAAACTGGATGATGTTGATCCTAAGATTTCCGGTCAACGTCTTTCGAAATTCCTTGACCCAAAATCCGAATTAAACGCGTATTATAAGCGCGTGCAGAATTTGACCCTTCCCATAACTGTATTAAGATGCGACTACTCCAAGAAACATCACATGAACTATCTCTTTACTATATTCCATCGTCTCAATACCGGAGGTATGAAGTTAAATAACCAGGAGATCAGAAACTGCATCTTTAGCGGGCAATTCAATGAATTGCTCAAACGATTGAATACAACTTCAAATTGGATGAAACTGAATCGAATGACTGACGATGCAGGATATAGATTCACAAAGCAGGAGATCATTCTTCGCTTCTTCGCTTTTCATGACAGGTATAGGAAGTATGACGGCAAACTCGCTCGATTTTTGAATGAGTATATGGGAGAGTACAGAAACCCATGTGACAAGTTCCTTGAGAAAAAAGAGGAGATTTTCAGCCGCACTGTTAATGCGGTCTACAAGAAAATTTTTAATGGAAAAATTCCGCCGAAGCTCAGTGTGGCAGTTCTTGAGGCGGTGCTTGTGGGAGTCTCTTTGAACCTGAACTACATCGAGAGTGAAGCGGAAGAAAAGGTCAATCATCTATATGAAAAGCTATTAAGACAGGAGGAGTTCAATGAAGAGAATTTGAGACAAGGATTAGCTGCAAAGACAAAGGTGATTGGAAGAATGCAGAAAGCAGAGCGAGTTTTTTCGGGCGAATGAAATGATTGCCAAATCTTACATACTCAAAGATTTAACAACCATAGAGGTTCTATTCCGAGAAACACCCACATTGAAGAAGCAACTTTTTTTCTCGAAACTTGCAATCCTGGAACTCTGCGGATGGATTGAAATATCGATGGACGACATAGTTTTGAGATGTGCAAAGCGGCATCTGAAAGACCAATCAAATATTGAAATGGTTGAGAAAGCGATTGTAGGGCGAGTATATGGGTTTGAGTATGAGGCCCATTTTAGAAAGATGTTGATTCAGCTTATAGGTACTATCTGTGTGGAAAGGCTTGAACGGAAGCTGGATCAGAGGAAATTTCAACCAATGAAATCGAACTTAAACGACTTGAAGGCAATCCGTAACCAAGAGGCACACACGCACCTCAAAGGGGCTACAAAGCGGCTGGATGCGCCCTCCGTTACTAAAAATCGCTTCTTCACTATCTATGACGGTCTCAAGGATATTGAAGATAAGCTGAGAAGCTTTGACTTGTGACTGGCGATTCATCACTTGCGGCACTCGCCTATGTAAAATCTCTTTCGAAGCTCCCCGCTTATTCTTACACAAAGCCGGGCGTTTTGTGGTAGCATGTGGGCGTTTCGAAAAGGAGAGCAAGCAGAGAGCGCTGAAGGCCGTAACGAACGCCTGGGGACAGGAATGACTGTTGACGAATTCCAAAAAGCGTTTCGACCGGAGATCGCACAGGTTCTCCTGAGCATACAACGCCGTTACAGTGTCACGGACGCTGATATGGCCTGTGCTCTATATGCGTCGGCGAAGAGGTACATCTCCGACGTGATGGAGGAGACGACCGGCAATCCCGGACCTACTGAGACTGCTCGCAAGGCGACGGGCGAGTTTATTTCGTCGCTCAATTGCGAAGACCTCTGTCTGGCGGTCGCTTGCGCGAAGGGGGATGAAGCGGCCTGGGAAGACTTCTTCCGCGAATATCGCGGTTATCTGGTCAACGTCTCGCGCGCTATGACTCAGGATGCGGGCGCGGCCGAACAACTTGCGGATTCGACCTTCGCCGAATTGTACGGCCTGCGCGAATCGGGCGGCGAGCGCGTGAGCAAGTTTTCGTTCTATTCGGGTCGCGGCTCTCTGCGGGGATGGCTTCGCGCGGTCGTCTATCAACTGTCGGCCGATATGCATCGCCAGTCGAACCGTTTCGTCCAGACAGAAGAGCCGGAAGACCTGGACCGCATGGCGCGCGCCGCTGCCCCGCCCGAACGCGAAGCCAATACCGAGATAGCATTCATACGCGAGCGATATCGCGCGGCGGTCTCGGACAGTCTCAGCCGCGCAGTCTCGGAGCTTGAGCCGCGCGAGCGATTGTTGCTGGTTCATTACTATTACGATGAAATGACTCTGCGGGAGATAGGGGCACTGTTCGACGTTCACGAAGCCACGATCAGCCGATGGCTCGCAAAGATTCAAAAGCGCGTGCGCAAGCTCGTGGAGAAGAGTCTCGTGCGCGATCACCGCTTTAATCGCAGAGAGGTGGGAGAGGCTATACAACTCGCAGCCGAGCAAATGGACATAAACGTGCGCGAGTACCTCTTCGAAGGAGTGTCGCAGGAACGCGAGCGCGATCAGACTGCCGGAAGCGCGGGAGGCGCGATGGCTCCGAGATGAGCGAAAAAAAAGCGCAAGCGGCGCGTAAGGGGGCGTTCTCTTGAAGGAGAAATAACTGAAGCAGATGAAGACGTTTTGGAAAACAGAAGATCGGGCGATTGACAACCTGCTCCGCAGCCACATAGCAAGGCGCGGCAAGTCAGCCAGCGATTGCCGGGGGTTCGACCCCGATACAGCGAGCGCCTACATCGAGAAAGGTCTCACCTCGGCCGAGCTTGCGCGTTACGAGGACCACATCGCCGCCTGCGCTGCCTGTCGGACGAATGTGATCGCGCTCTGGCGAATGGTCGAGGCGGATGCGCCCTCTGTCGAATCCGCCGCTGCCGCGCCTGCGAGTGTTGTCGCAACGAACCGGCCGTCGGGATTTGGAAGCCTGCTCGCGCGCGCGCGAGCGCCGCGCTTTGCCCTTGCCGCAATCGCCGTGATCGTCCTCGCCGTGAGCATTCCGGTTTATCTATCTCGCAAGGACGCAACGTCCAGTGGGGTTTCATATCAATCTGAACCTGCTATGGCGCAATCGAAAGAAGCTCAAGACACACAGGCTTCTGTGGAATTAAATCCCTCTCCCCCTATTTCTGGAAACGTCGCTGCGCAGAGCGGGGACATCGATCAAAACGCAAGCGCGGCCGGGCCGAATGAGAAACAAGAGGCAGGGGGAAGCCCACAAGGTGGAATAGAAGAAGCCGCGGTCGCTGATCAGCAACCGTCAGAATTCGACAGGCAGGCCCGCGCTCAAAGCGGCCAGAAACCAGATGCTCCCGCTCCTCCGCAAACTAAAAAAATCGAAGCTGAGGCCGGAAACGAACGCACTAATGAAATCGCGCCCGGACGTGTCACGGCCCGCGCCGAGCCGCCTGCGCCTCCACCCGCGCCTCAGACACCCACTAAAGAACAGGAGACCGGGCGAATAGATTCGACAGACTCGTTGCGAGCGCCCGGAAAAGGGAAAGACTCTGCCGATATGAGAGTGCTTCAACCCGCTCGCATAGCCGAGGAGTCCAAGCGCGAGGGCGACGACACGACCATCAGACCTGGCGATGTCGTGCCCCCGGCGACCTCGACTCGCTCGGATGAGTCCCGAGAGCGTAGAGGTATAGCCGGTAATACGCCCGGCAATAAACTTCGCAGGGAGAGTGTGAGCAAATCCGCCAGTGAGAGCGGGTCGCCGGAACGCAAAATAGGAAGCAAAAAGTTTTACAAGTTGAACGATTTTTGGACCGACAAGGATTATAATCCCGCCAAAGAGCGGCCGGAGATTACAGTAATCCGAGACAGCGATGTCTACAAAGAAATGCTCACAAAGCATCGCGGGTTGAAGTTGTACTTCATCAACTTCGCCAAAGACGAGCGCGCGATAATCGTTTATAAAGGCACGGTCTACAAGCTCGTTCCCCAGGAATGAAACAGACATATCGAAAGTCCCCGCGGCCGACATAAGCGCAAAATCATTCAGCTATCAGCTATCAGACTGACGACCGACCACTGACGGCTGAAGACTGATGGCTGACGGCTGACGGCTGACGGCTGACGATACCCCCTTGCACCGGCGATTACGTTCGATGGGTTTGCTGCCGTGAGTATCAAAATATCTGCTTTGAAAAAAGTTCTGTGAAACTTATTTTTATCGCCCTTCTCTTTGCTCTATAATTTTCTTTCTGTGAACCACGCTCAACAAATCGCTGCCAGACTCAATCTGCGGCCGACCCAGGTCGCCGCCGTTATCGAACTTCTCGACGCGGGCAATACACTGCCCTTTATCGCGCGCTATCGCAAGGAAGCCACAGGCGCGCTCGATGAAGATCAACTCAGGCAAATAAGCGGGCTGATCGCCAGCCTTCGCGCGCTCGACGAACGCCGTCAGACCATACTCGCTTCCATCGAAGAACAGGGCAAGCTCACGCCTGAACTGCGCCAGCAATTGCTCGCCGCCGATACGCGCGCGCTTCTCGAAGACCTCTATCTGCCTTACAAACCCAAACGGCGCACGCGGGCGACCATCGCCCGCGAAAAGGGGCTCGAAGGGCTGGCTGATCTGATTCTGAAACAACTCGTCACTCGTCAGAGTGTGAACCAGATCGCCGCGCCCTACCTGAGCGACGAAGTGACGACTGTGGAAGACGCGCTTGCAGGAGCGCGCGATATAGTGGCAGAAACCGTCTCCGACCACGCAGGCGTCCGCAAGCGCCTTCGCGAAAAGGCGCAACGATGGGCCGTCGTTCGTTGCGAGAAGATCGGTTCGGCCGAAGATGCGCGCGGCGTCTATCGCATTTACTACGAATTCGATTGCCGCGTGGACCGCCTGCGGCCTCATCAGGTTCTGGCCCTCAATCGCGGCGAGAGCGAGAAGGTTTTGAGAGTGCGCATGGACCTCGAAGAGAGAGACTGGCAACAGGCCATAAGCTCCGCTTTTCGATCAGACCGTCGCTCTCCTCTCGCAGACGAATTGGAGATGGCGATAGACGACGGAGCCAAGCGATTGCTTTTGCCTGCCATCGAACGCGAAGTGCGCAGGGAGCTGACCGAACTGGCCGAAGCCCATGCCATAAAAGTTTTTGCAGATAACCTGCGCGGCCTGCTCGGTCAGCCGCCCCTCTCCGGGCGCACAGTATTAGGAATCGATCCGGGACTGCGAACAGGATGCAAGGTGGCCGTAGTCGATCCGACCGGCAAGGTGCTCGATACGACCAACATCTATCCGCACGAGCCGCAGAAGCAATGGGACGCGGCACTGAAAACGCTCGCCTCGCTCATCGCTCGCCATCGCGCGACTCTCATCGCCATAGGCAACGGCACCGCTTCGCGCGAAACCGAACGCCTCGCGGCCGAGTTGATTCGGAAATCCAATCAGGCGGGAGCGACTCTGCATTACCTCACGGTCAACGAAGCGGGGGCGAGCGTCTATAGCGCAAGCCCGCTCGCGCGGGCCGAATTGCCCGGTCTCGACGTGACCCTGCGCGGCGCGGTCTCCATTGCGAGGCGCGTGCAAGACCCGCTCGCCGAACTTGTGAAGATAGACCCGAAATCGATAGGCGTCGGTCTCTATCAACACGATGTGAACCAGCCGCAACTCGCTTCGGCGCTTGCGGGGGTGGTCGAGAGCGCGGTCAATAACGTCGGCGTCGAGGTGAATACAGCATCCGCATCGCTTCTGACTTATGTGGCCGGAATAGGCCCTAAGCTGGCCGAGCGCATAGTTATATATCGAGATGAGAATGGGCCGTTCGTAAATCGCAAATCGCTCTTGAAGGTGCCGGGGCTTGGACCGAAAGCCTTCGAGCAGGCGGCCGGTTTCCTGCGCATACGCGACGGAGAAAACCCTCTGGATGCGAGCGCCATTCACCCGGAGAGCTACTCCATCGCCACAGCGGTTTTGAAACGCGCAGGCGTAAAAGCGGACGCGCCCGCGACCTTGCGCGAATCCTCGCTTGCCGGCTTGCGCGCCGCGCGGCCTTTGAGTGAACTGGCCGACGAACTCGGCGCAGGTGTTCCCACTTTGACCGATATCTTCGAACAACTCGTGCGGCCCGGTCGCGACCCGCGTTCGAGTTTGCCCGCGCCCATCCTTCGAAGCGACGTGTTGTCTATGGAAGATTTGCAGCCTGGGATGCGACTGAGCGGCACTGTGCGCAACGTGGTCGATTTTGGCGCATTCGTGGACATAGGCGTAAAGCAAGACGGTCTCTTGCATCGCAGTCAGATGCCGAGAGGCGCGACGCTCGGCGTGGGCGATATTATCGAAGTGGCGATCCTGCAAGTGGAGCCGGAGCGCGGACGCATCTCTCTGGGATGGGTAGAATGAAAGGCGTTTTAGCAGAATCAGGCAGTAGAGTTCGACATTGGTTTTTGAGTCGGTTCCCGATTCGACATGGCGCGCGGGCCGTGCAATAATTTTTTCCTATGCAATCGAGCGTCAAAAGAATATCTTTTTTCCTCAAGCGATTCGGAGCATCGGTCTTGCTCTGCATGATATGTTCGGCGACGGCTGCGGCGTCGGATTGGGAACGCGGCGTTGCGCTCTACAACAAGGGCGATTACAGGGCCGCTCTGGCAGAGTTTCAAGACATAGTTCAAGAGCGGGCGGATGCCGCCGGCGCGTGGTATTACATAGGGCTTTGCGAGTTCAAGCTGAAGCGATACGACCGCGTGGAGGTGCCGCTCGCTCGCGCCATAGACCTGCTCGAAATACAATCCCCCGCAAGCACAGACATCGCGGGCGCGTGGTATACGATAGGCATATCGCACTATCTGTCCAATCAATACGATAAAGCGATCGAGCCGCTCAAACGATACGCGGAGATTACCTCCAAAGCCAAACGCGAGGTCGACGCGGGCGCGCGCGCGGCTCTGGGTCGCTCGTATTTCTTCCTCGAACGTTACGACGAAGCCCTGCCGCTGCTGACCGCCGCTTCGGGCGAGAAGTCAAACGATAGCGCATCGAATCTCTACTATACGGGAGTGATACATTTCAAACGCGAGGACGACGACCGCGCGATAGCCGCTCTCAAAAAAGCGGTTGACGCAAGTCCCGAAGGCGCGACCGCGCTCGATTTGCTGGCCGAGAGTCTTATGCGCAAGGCGCGCAAGTCCGGTTCGGATGCTTTATGGTCGGAAGCTGCGGAAGTCGGCGAGAGACTCTTGGTCATTCGTGACGATCTGAAGACCGCAAACATTTTGGGACGCGCATATCTCGGCGCGCGCCAGTTCGACAAAGCGGTCACGCCGCTCGAAAAGATCGCCAGAGCCAATACCGATAACGGCCAGGCTTGGCTCTATTACGGAATCGCCCTGTCGCGCAGCAAGAAGATGAGAAAGGCTATGGAGGCGCTGGAGATGACCATTCAATTGATGCCGGATTCGGCGGCGGCGCTTCTGGAACTGGCCTACGTCTATGAGAGCGACAAGCAATATCAGCAGGCGCTTCGCATTTACGAAAAGGCATACAATGTGACGAACGACCCGGCTACAAAAGAGAGCATAGAACGGGTGCGCGCGCTGGCCGCACAACAGCCCTGAACGCAAAGCCTCGCGGGGCGCTCGCCGTTAAGAAAGAAATCTTTTAAGAAAGAAATCTTTAGCAAGCCTTGCGTAATCAATCGGCTTTGAAAGAAGCGAGGGCTTCCTTCTCGTCATCGTAAGTATCGAAGACCGTGATGAGCTTGGTTATTGCGAGTATATCCTGAATGCGCTTGGTCAGGTTCACAAGCCTCAATTGCCCCCCCTCGCGTTTCACGGTCGTATAGCTGCCGACGAGCGCGCCAAGCCCCGCCGAGTCGAGATAGCTCACATCGCCGAGGTTGAGCAATATCTGCCGCTGGCCGTCTGCGAGCAGATCCTTTATGCGCTCTCTGATCTGAACGTCGCCTTCGCCTAAAACGATCTTCCCCGATAGATCGAGAACGCTCACGCCCTCAATGACTCTTTCCTTGATATTCATAAACGCCTCCCACCTCGTATTCCCAGGTTGGTGAAATTATCACAGCGCGACAGTCGAGTAAAGCAGCCAAACGTTGTCAGGAGTTATTGCAATTCACGAAAGCATGTATGGGCAGGGATGCCTGCCCGCTCGCACAGTTTCAAAAAACTGAATAGGGGCGGCCGCAGAGAACAGCCCCTGAATGCTATCGAGATCGGAAAGAAGATCGCTCTCGTCTTCCTTGACACGGGCCGGGTCTTCGACAAAGAATCGGCCTGAACCGGAAAATCACCCTGGAGGAAAAGGCAATGATACGCACAATCTTTTTATCGCTCTGTTTCGCGGCGACGGCCTCGGCAACCGCAGCGGCTCAAACTTCGGACGTGGTATCGACGCGCGAAATGAGCGATATAAACTGGATGGAATTCAAAGAAGTCATCCCTTCGAAAATCAACACTGTCATATTGCCGACGGGCACGCTCGAACCGCACGGCGTAATCAACAATGGCGCTGACATTACGGCCCCCCTGGCCATAGCCCGGCGCATAGCGCGCGATGTGAATGCGATGATCGCGCCCGTGATTCCTTACGGCATGACCGGCAGCATGGATGCCTATCCGGGGGCGTTCTCGATATCGGAGGCCGCCTATCGCGCTTATGTGAAAGACGTACTGACGGGACTCGTTAAAAACGGGTTTCGCAACATCATAATCATAAACGGACACGGCGGGCCGCAGACGGCGGTTCTCACTCAATTGGCGACCCTTGTAGGGCAGGAGGAGCGCGTGCGAACGCTCGTCATCAACTGGTGGAGTTATGCGTCGGATGTGACGCTTTCTGTCTTCGGAGAAGATGGCGGACATGCCGGATGGAATGAGACGGCTTTCATTCAGGCCATCGATCCCAAACTCGTACACCGCGAACGGTACTCCGACGATATGGTCACGCCCAATCCCGCGCCAGGCACCTATTCGGCTTATCCCGCGCCTTCTTCGATCACTCTGTATAAAGAAGGTCAGGGGTATGTGAAGTTCGATCAGGCGAAGGCGGACGAATACTTTTCGAAGGTCACCGAAAAGGTCGCAAATCTCATAAAGGATATTCGCCGCAAATGGGATAGGGCCGGAGTGAATTGAGATATGCGCTATTCGGTATCGAAATTCAAAACTTAGAACATTTTTTGTTTACGTGGCGTTGACACAATCGTGCTTATGGGATTAGTCTGCAAGACGCCGTGACGCAGTAAGAGTGCGGGAGGAAAGTTTATGCAGTGTCCACAATGCGGGGCCGAAAATCGCGACGGGTCTAACTTCTGCCGTTACTGTTCGAGGCCGCTCTTAGCACAGCAAAAGGATCCGAACTCCGGCTACGTTCCCTCGGTGCCTCCGCCCGGCGCAAACGCTTATGGCACATACAATCCGCCCGCAGATTATCGGCAGCCGCCTCCCCCGCCGGTCAAATCCGCAGTGGGACAGACCCTATGCCCTCGTTGCGGCTCGGCGAGCATACTCAAAGGCGGCACTCCTCAATGGGCCGTGATACTGGCTGTGGTCGGGTTCATCTTCGTCTGCTTTCTTTCTCTCTTCTTTTTGCTCATAAAGGAGCCGAACCGTTGCCTCAATTGCGGGCTTGAATTCAAGTGAAGCGGCAGCGAACCGCATGATTGAGAGGAAGCCGAGTTGATGGACCGGGAAGGCTTTCAGGAATTTATTTTGAAACGAGCAAGTGTGATTCTCTGCCTCTGTGGGATTCGTGATCCGTACAGGCATCGTCCCGGCAATGATTTCATTCAACAATGATTTCATTCAACAATGATTTCATTC
>JAKEHD010000104.1 GCA_022615215.1 Blastocatellia bacterium | reverse complement strand
TGGTGATGTGACGGCCAGTCGACCGGCGCAGGGAAGACGTGTCGGCTTACAGCATAGAGTGCCAGTTGCGGGGAGTTGGCATCTATGGTCAGAGGGTTGGCCAGTGCCCGAAGTCCAAGTTTTTCTCTGAACGGGTTTATCAGCCCCGCGCTCGCTTCTCTCAAACTCGGGCTTCCAATCCCGCCAAAATGAGATAATTGAACCGACACGAATGGGATTCCCATGACTTCATGTACCATTCTCCCTGCCGGTTGAGCAGGTCCGCTGATAATGACGTCCGCCGTAGCGCAGGCAGAGCTAAGTTCGTTGTACATTTGCGGCAATGCCGCAACCAGGGGACTGAAGAGCGCGCGCATCTCTTCGCTCGATTTCGGCAGATTCATTATCGCGCTATTGATTTCGTTTTGAGCTTCAAGCAAATCCGGCCCTATCGAAATGAAGTCCAGGCCGAGGACGCCGACCTGATCCCGGAAGTGAGACGCGAAGGCAAGCAAGGGGTTATGGCCGTGACGTTTCATCTCCAGAGCAAGCGCCAGAAAGGGCTGTATATCGCCCGTTGTGCCGAAGTTGGTCAGTATGGCCTTCATCGTTCTTCAGTCCGATTCCGAGAAATCATCAGTCTCTGTTCTTGAACCGCTCGACCAAATCCTCAATCAATGCCGATTCATCCTCGCCTGTATCTCAACCGTTCGCAGGTAATCCTTATAGGCGTTGTAGCGATTCCTTGTAGCGGCTATCAAGGGCATCAAGATGGGCCGCATCCTAAGAATGAACTCTTGCTGATTGCCAAGAGAGGCGGGGACTATCTCCTTGAGGCTTGTGCTTTTGATATTTCCAAGCGGCAGCGACCGGCTTGTGTTTCCTTCCCATTGGCGGACAAGGCAAACAGAGTCGAAAACGCGACCGATCTGATACTCTCGACTAATGCGCAGAATCACCGCATAATCTTCGCCGTAACTCACGTTCGGGAAACCTATGCGGCGCAGCACGGGCAGGTAATAAGCTCTCGGCGCGCCCGGTCCATCCAGCCTCAAGATATTGTTGCGCCCATTTTCGAGCGAGAGTTCCCTGTGCTGAGCAAGCCCTTGTGGTATCTCTTTCAGGTTGAAATCAACGTATGTATAAGAGCCGACGACCATCGCGTAGCGGGGAGTGTCGCAGGCCGCCGCGCCGCTGTTGCCCGTCGGTTTTCTGAATGCGCCCACCATCGTTTCGAGCGCGCGAGAATGAGAATACACATCATCAGAGTCCAGTTGAACAGCGTAAAGCCCGCACTCGGGCGAATAGATTGCTTCATTCCACAAACCGCCTATGCCGAGATCACGCCGCCGCGGGGTTTTATGTATTACCTTTCTGTGCTTATCGGCTATCTGTCGGATGAGTTGCGTGGTTCTATCGGTCGAAGAATCGTCGACGACTATGATGTTGTAAGAAAACGAAGTGATTTGATTGAGCGCGCTTTCGATTGCTCCGACTATCGTTGCTTCGCGATTATAGACGGGAATAATGACGCTTGCGGTCACGGGGCAATCGAGGACGGGAGGCGGCAGAGGGGAAAAATTCTCTTCCAGATACGCGCCTATCCGTTTCAAATGCGCCGTGAGTATATGCTCGGCCTCGATTTGATAATAACTGTCTGTGGTATCAACCTGGCAGATTTTTTGATCGCCAGTCTCCTGGCCCGCCTGTGCAGACCGAATGGCTGCGGCTTTCTTTACATACAGGGCTTCGGGAATCCTTAGAATCGGCAAGTCCGTCGATATCTTCAGCCTGAGATCATAAAGGCCGCCCCACTTAAATGCCGGATCTATGGGTCCATATTTTTTGAGCGCCTGCTCGGCCGCTCCTTTTGAAATCACTACGAGATGGCCGAAATCAAACGAATCGCGGAGGCTTCCGAGTTGATAGTCAATGGTCGGGTACTCCATCGCCTCGCTACCGCGAACCTGCCTGAAGTCTGAGTAGACAAGCCCTGCATCGGCGTGTTCGATTGCTGCGAGGAACTGTTCCAGGCTGCGCGGCTCGAACGCAATCTCGTGTGAATCAAGCATCAAAAGCAGCGCATCCGAGTCGCAGGCGTCTAGAATTTTTTGCATAGCCCGCCCGGACAACCATGTATCGATCTCTATGAACCTGACCTTTCGCAGGATTTCACTCGAAGCAGCTATTAGCAAGCGATCCCGCAGGTTCCGGTGCAATATCAAAATTCTGTTTACCTCCGGGTGGCTCGTTATAGATTCGATCTGTCGTGTTATTTGTGCCGCCGCGCCATCGCCATACTCATATCCGAACGGCAAGACTACCGTCATCGTTCTTAAGCGGGTTCTTCGAAGCATTTCTTGTTTTCTCTACCAGAATCATTCTTTTTATTCGATCAGCGGAGGCTGAGCTTACCAGGAGGTTTGCAAATTGATCAGCACAAGGTTGCGCGAACGCAGGATGTTATCTGAAAACGTCTTTCTCAGGTAATTCATTTGAAATTTGACGTGGTTTTCAGAGATGAAATAGTTAATCCCCAGGACGTGATCGCGCTCGGTCACGCTTGATGCGGTCGATTCAAGCCGCGTATCGGGATCCCAGGAATCGAAGCGGTAAACGGCCTCGATTGTTGGCCTCACTTTGTAGGCAAAGAGTGCGTAATAACCGAGCCTGTGTATATCGGCATCAACGCCCGCCATGACTTCGGATTTGATTCTGTACTTGTCGCGATAAAAGAGCGCCTCACCTCCAAACCGGTCGCGGCGCGGACGGTCAGGCCCCGCACCATTGCCCCACACACATGATCCGCCTATCTGTAGACCGCTCAGAAACGGAGGGCGCACAACGACCCGCGCAGCCATCGCCTTCTGGTCATTCCTGTCCAGATCGTTCTGGCTCTCGCCGCCACCGTTGAAGAGACCTAATTGATAATCGACATGCTCGGATAGGGGACCGTGAATCATCACTCCTATATCGCGGACATCCCCGTAATTGCCTCCGCGCGCGCGATCCGACAGGAAGAGCGCGCGCTCAACGGTCTCAAGCGACGATGATGATTGAAGCCCTTCCAAACTCAGCGGAACCTTGAACTGACCGACATTGGCTTTGAGACCGTCAAAGTATCCGAGAGTGATGAAGGCATCCTGTAGAATACGGCTTGTCTGATTGACGCTCGCGTCCGACAGAAGGCTTGTGCTATTGATATTTACGAATGAGTTGTTGAGCGACAGAGCCCTTGACGGATCGATCATCGCAGTCCAGCTTACTTTCGGCGTGATCTGTCCGGTGAATTTGAGTTCCGTTCGGCGCAATCTGAATGTATCGCGCAGGCCCCGATTGCCCGCCGCATACCAGCCCTGGATCAGTCCGCTGAACTTGATCTTTCCCTTTCCGGCCTCCACGTTATGGATTTCGGGTTGTTTCACATCCTCCTCATTCTTTTCTCGAACCGTCTCCCCGGCTTTCGCCTGTTCGGACCTATCTTCCAAATCAGCGTTGCGGCCTGCAATCAGGGCAAGCTTTTGCTCAAGAGAATGCAGCAGACGCGCCTGGCGGTCCACCGCCTCAGAGAGTCCCTTTACAGTCTTCAGCAATTGGTCGGTCTTCTCGCGTTGCTCTCGGAGTTGTTCGCGAAGCATTTCCAATTCGCTTTTATCATCCGGGGATCGGAGTTGTTGAGCGTTTGTGATTAGCGGCATCGAGAGCATCAGAAACAAACTGACCAACAAGGCATCTTTACGAATCCGCATAGCTTTTCTTTCTAACCTGCCCATTCATCTACTTAACAGGTTTGCTTCGACGGTTTGCGCAAACGTCGCTGCCGCTGATAGCTCCTTCTTCGCGCAATTCGTTCCTGCCGATCCTCTATCAAAACGCGGCGGTCTTGAGCCAATCGCACTCCATCCTCACAGTCAACGACGCCGACGAGTTTCTCTATCTGCAAGCAGGCATTTTCAACGCCGCGCTCGGTTCGAATTTTATCAGCAAGCAATCTGGCCGCCTCGCGGCATGCCGGGTTCGATAAGGTTGCAGCAAGCGCCGAAGCGAGGCTTTCGGCACTCAATTCCCAGTAGGATACTACCGCCCCGACACAGCCAAGTTCTCTGGCGAGTTCCGCCCTGAAGGACGGCCCGTGCGTAATGAATATGCTCGGCACGCCTGCTCTATATGACGCGGCGACCGTGCCTGCGCCCCCGTGGTGAACCACACACCTCGCGCGCTGAAAAAGCCAGTTATGAGGCACATAACCAACCGCCATGACATCTGGCGGCAATCGCCGGGTTGCAAGACCGCTCCATCCATGTTGAATGATTGCGCGACAACCGACACGCTTTACTGCATCAAGGATGATTTCAGTCAATGTTTCGGGTGATTGATAGGTGGTGCTCCCGAATGTGAAGACTACAGGGGGATCGCCTCCGCTTATGAACTCTGCCAACTCCTTATCGGGTTCCCATTCTTCCTCATCGAGAAAGAAATAGCCCGTCATGTGGTGATGTGACGGCCAGTCGACCGGCGCAGGGAAGACGTGTCGGCTTACAGCATAGA
>JAKEHD010000632.1 GCA_022615215.1 Blastocatellia bacterium | reverse complement strand
TGCGCGGGGCGCACTGACCAGTAGCGCGCGGGGATTATCCCATCCCATGCAGACGGCACAGGGCCTTCCGCAGGGGATTGCAGATTGCCAGGCGTAGAAGTATCGGGTTCGATCTCTCTGGAGGTTTTTGCGCGCGCGCGTTCAAAGAAAGATGTGAGCGCGCGGGCGGCTTCGCGGCCACGTCGAAGCCCTCCTGAGCGGACTATCGAATCTGTCATGCGCGTCGAGGCATCGAGGGAAGCGAGCGACTGCCAACCCTCGTCCTCAAGCGCGGAAGCTATCACCCTGCGGCGGGCGCTGCTATCGATATTCAGGCTGGCGAGCCGCCGTTCGAGCACATTGAGAAATTCGTCTGAGGCCGCCCATTCGCGCCAGGCGGCGGCGGGAACGGGGAGGAGGTGAACATAAAGCTCATCGAGCATACGATTGTAAGTGGGCCAGCGCCGACCGATGGCAGGGTCCATGACCTGAACGAAGCGGCCGTGCCTGCGCCAGGCTACTACGAAGTGCGTGAGACCGTTCGGTTGGCGGATGACTACTATTGCAGGCAGCGTGCAAGCTCCGGGCAACAGAAGGTGGTCGGTCGGGACCATTATCTGTTCGGATTCAAGCCCGAGCCTGTCGGCGACTTCTTCAAGAGTATCGATGGACGTGCCGTCGACATCGGTCTGGCATGCCTCGCGCAGCCGTCCATAGCTGATGTGAATTCCAAAGCCTTCCAGCAGGCACTTGAGCGCAGCCGGGCCGCAATCCATGGCGGAACTCTGCACGACTTCGGGAGCGAAGACGCGCCGGTGTTTTGAATTATTCATCTGGGGGCGGCTCCTGTAAAACGGGGTGGTCTGAGAATGGTGGGCAGCGAAGTCCCCGGAGCGGTGAAACGCTTTCCGGCGGCGCGCAGGACGATTTCTGCGGGCGAGATGCGTTCAACCTCTACCTCTACGGTGCCCGGCAACCCGTGCTGGAGCGGAATGAGTGAAGAGGGGTCTTCACGGACGATTAGCTCGACTCTTATACGTCCGTCGCGGGCCTGGGTTGCGACCGATGAGACGGTTGCAGAGATGCTGCCGTAACGAGTCCAGGGAAAGCCGTCGAGCCGTAGACGGGCGGGCTGGCCGGGCAGTATGCGCCCCGATGCCGTATCGGGGAGAAAATCTGCGAGTATCTTGAGTTGCCCTGAAGGGATTACGGTCGCTATACGCTCGCCTTCGCGGACGACCGAGCCTGGGCGAAGGTCTGCGACTTCTCCGAGCCGCCCGGATACGGGCGCTCTTATACTCCGGCGGGCGATTTCCTGTTCGAGCCGGGCTATGGCTGCCGATTGGGTTGTGAGGCTGCCTTGAAGCGAGCCTCTCTCACGCCTGATGCGCTCTATGCGGGCCAGTTGCTGGCTTTCTCTCGAACGGTGATCCGAAGAAAGCCGCGCTACGCGCAGGCGGAGGGCGAGGGCTGCTGCGCGGAGGCGGTTTGCTACGGCCGTCGCGCGGCTGAGATCGGACTCCGATACAAGGCCGCTTTCATTGAGCCGATTCATTCGCGCGGCCTCTTCTTGGGCGAATCCGGCGGCGGCTTCGGCCTCCTGCGATCTCGCCCCTGCTTCTTCTATCTCCCGGTCGGCGGCTTCGCGCGCCTGGTCGAGCGCCTCCTGTTCGGCGGCGAGTTCCTGGTCGAGGGTGGCGATTTGGGGCGCGAGCGATTCCTGATGTGCGCGGGCTTCGGCAAGCTGTAATTTATCCGTATCGTTCTCCAATTCGACGAGCAGTTCGCCCGCTTCGACTTCCTGTCCTACGGCTATCGGGATATTTATGACCCGTCCTGTGAGGGGGGAGTCTATTGCGTGGGCCGCGCGGTCGGCCTCAAGCCGCGCCTGCTCGGTTATCGAATAGAGCGGAACTCTGGCGAGGAAAAACCAGGCTGCCCACGCGCCGAGGAAGGTCGATACGATAATGAGCCCGAGCATCCAGCGTCTGAAGCTGTCTCTTTCGAGCGAGCGCAGAGAGCGCGAGAAAGCGCCCTGTGTGTGGAACTTCAATGAATGCGAAGGGTAAATCTTGTCTGGAAGCATGTTCATAATTCGGCCTCGGACTATTTTGTGTCTTGAAGAGGCGATGGAGTTCCATAGCCGGTTGTGCGCGATATTTATTTGCTGCGACGTAACCCGAAAGAGTCCTGTAACGATGGCTCTGAATTCGATCCGGCAGCGCATCTGTAGAGGGCTTCTGCCTTCCACTGTGGGAATAGCGGCCAGAAAGTTATATTATCACAACTGGCATCCGGCGCGAGGCGCAGGACAGCCATCAGCCATCAGCCATCAGCCGTCAGCCATCATCTATCAGTTGTCGGATGAATACTGAGGGCTGAGAATCGAGGGCTGCGTTTATGCCGGGCTGCTGCGCTTACATAATGACTGATATAGTGATATATTCTGGTCATAAAAGCTTATGGATTTGCGTGAAAAGAAATCCTTGCGCGATCAGATTCGCGCGCATGCAGAGTGTTCTTTAAAAAAAGGATGAGAAGCGGCATGCCTCACGATAGCAGTGTATCCGTTCCGCAATCGCTCGATTCTGAGTTCTGGAGACTGGTCATTGATGCAATCCCCGACGGCATCTCGGTGCATTCTCTGGACGGGCGCATTCTGTATGCAAACAGGGAGTTGGCCGATATCTACCGAAAGACGGAAGAGAGTCTGATCGGCCTCGGTTGCGAGGATATGTTTCACAGCGAGGTCTCATCGTGCCCGCACGGGGAGATATTGCAATCGGGACAAAGTATTCGGGTTGACGGCAACCTTGAGATAGAAGGCAAAAGTTATAGCGTGACGGTTGCTCCTATCTTCGATGAGTCGGGCAGAACGTGCGGATATGTGAGGGTGATGGGAGACATCACGGAGCGTCAGCGGGCGCAGGAGCAACTGCTCAGAGCCGAGCGATTTGCAACGCTTGGGCAGATGATTTCCGGCATCGCTCATGATGTCGGAACGCCGCTGAACATAATATCGGGCTACTCGGAGTATCTCTTGATGAGAACCAGCCCCGATGCTCATGGATATAAAGAACTATCCACGATATTGCAGCAGACCCGGCGGATTGCCGAGTTTATAAAACAGATGTTGGATCTCGCCCGTCCGGCGCAGGGGCGCGCGGATGCGATAGGGCTGAAGGGATTTCTGGCCGAATCTCTCAACCTGATAGGGCATCACCTGAGAAGATCGGAGGTGGAAGCCGTTATAACCTGTGATGTAAATCCGCCTTTGATATATGGCGATGCGCCTAGATTGAGGCAGGCTTTTTTCAACCTGTTGTTGAATGCGAGCCAGCAGGTATCCCGGCAGGGCAGACTGGAACTGATCGTCTCGGAGAACAGCAACAGGCCGGGGTTCGTTATGATCGCGCTGGTCGGCACCGAACCCGATGGGAGGGGGCATGATTTTTCCCAAACGTTTTCCGGCTTTATGAGTTCGCCTCTTGAGGGAGAAGCGAAAGGCTTCGGGCTTTCGCTGGCGAAGAAGATACTCGATGAGTTCGGTGCCGAGGTATATACGAAAGATATGGGAGATCGAGGAGTGGCTTTGGCTCTGTATTTGCCGGTAACGGAAGCCGTCCGGACGCCGTCGGAATGAATACATTTATTGAATGAATGCATTTATTGTCGGCGGGTGGTTTTTATGAGAAATGTGAATCAAAAAATATTGATCGTGGAAGATGAAGCGCCGATGTGCGAGCTTCTTATGACGTTTTTTTCTGAGAAGGGTTATAAAGTGGACGCCGTCCAGAACGGTGAAGAGGCTATAAGACAGCTTGAAGAGAGGGACTGTGCGCTGGTTATTACAGACATAAAATTGCCGGGATTGAGCGGACTGGAATTGCTGGCTCGTATACAACTGGACTGGCCGGATGTGGCAGTGATTATTATGACGGCTTTCAGTTCCATATCTTCGGCCGTCGAGGCTATGAAGCTTGGAGCCGAGGATTACATCGGCAAGCCCTTCCAACTCGACGAGCTTGCGATAACGGTTGAGAAGGCGCTTGAGCGGCGCAGCCTTCGCCGAGAGGTGAAGGAGTTGAGGGCCGAGGTAAGGGAGAGGTATAACTTTTCGAATTTAGTGGGGCGCAGCAAACCCATGCAGCAGTTGTTCGAGGTCATAAAGCGCATAGCGGCGCGCAGGGACGCTTCCGCGTTGATAATAGGTTCGACGGGCACAGGGAAGGAGCTTGTGGCGCGAGCTATACATTATAATTCCGACCGTAAGAATGCCCCTTTCGTTCCGATAAATTGTTCGGCCATCCCTGAAACTTTGTTGGAATCGGAGTTGTTCGGGCATCAGAGGGGAGCCTTTACAGGGGCGCACGAGACGAGGCGCGGACTGATAGAAGAAGCTCAGGGAGGCACTGTTTTCCTGGATGAGATAAACACTCTTTCTCAGAACCTTCAGGTGAAACTATTGAGGGTATTGCAAGAGCGAATCGTAAGGAAGGTCGGAGGGCGGGAGAACATACCTATAGATGTGCGTTTCGTTTCGGCCAGCAATCGAGACCTTGAAGACGCGGTGAAGCGAGGCGAGTTCCGGCAGGATCTTTTTTATCGCCTGAACGTCGTGCCTGTGCGTCTGTCTGACTTGAAGGACAGGCGGGAAGACATCCCGCTGCTGGTGCATCACTTTCTCCGTAAATTTGCGGATCAGCACAATGAGCCGGTGCGTCGTTTCGCGGGCGAGGCCATGCGAATATTGATGACGCACACCTGGCCGGGGAACGTCCGGGAACTGGAGAACGCGGTCGAGCACGCACTGACTATGGGAAGCGGAGAGACACTCACTGTGGAGGATTTGCCGACGAGCGTGACGGCTTCCGAAAGGGATATAGTCGACGAAGCGCTGCTCGATAATGCCACTCTGGCCGAGGTGGAGAGGCGTTACATTCTTCGTGTGTTGGAGAAGATGGAAGGGCACCAGATGAGGACGGCGCATGCGCTTGGGATAGACAGGCGCACTCTTTACCGGCGGCTGCGGCAGTATGGGCAGGGGAGCGATAAGAATAATGAGGATGGCAGGTCTAAGGGCGATGTATTGAAAAAAGGCGGCGTACAGGTGAAGGCTTCGTCTTTGTAATGTGTACCAGGGCTTGGTTTTTGCCGGCAGGCCCGGTTGATTATAGCGAGGTAGGAGAAGGATATTGAAAATGGAGAACGATCAGCCGAGAGACATAGTGAAGAGGCAGAGCGAGAAAGAAGGTCGATCGAAGACGTCGGGCGAGGGAGAATCGGCTGGCTCGGAAGGAGCAGAGGGAAAAACTGCTCGGAATGAAACGACCGGCCCTCTATCGGGGAATGCGATTGCGCATAAAGAGATGTTATCGCCCGGAATCGAATCCGGTTCCGGGAGTTATATGAAGACAAGCCATCCGTCAAGGAACCTGGAGACGCGCGCTCAAGGGTATGGGATGGGCGGGGGGTATGAGAGGTCTTATGGTGGAGATGGACCCAAAGCCTGGGCCCGTGAGGAAGGGCTTTATGGCGCGCTTTCTCATGGGGGATATTATGGTGCGGGTACTTCTGCAAGGCGCTTCAAGGTCGGGCAGGCCGGTTTCAGAGAGGAACTCATGTGGTACGGCAAGCAGTATGGGGACAAGACCAGCAAGTACGGTGATGAAAAATAAAGTATTCTTTCGCGGCGCAGGCGAAGAGGATACGAATCGGGTCTGATATTTCTGAAAGGTTCTGATCTGTTTTATATGGGCTGGGCTATTGACCGAGAGAGTGGCCGGGATAAAATCATCTCTTTTTCCCTGTCAGATACAAGACGGCCTTCTGTTCGTCGGTCGTATAAGCGGTCGAGGTTTCGATTTTCCACCCCTCGCTCTCTTGTGCCAGGACGAATCCCAAGAATTCCTGATGATTGGTTCCCTGAGCACTGGCGAAATTAAATGTGGCAGTGACGCTGACGAAGGCTTTTCCCGGAAATTTTGCGTTCGTGTAAAAGAAATCGGATTTGACTTCGATTGCTCCTCGATCTTTCAGATGTTTTTCGATAACGTCTGTAGCCCTTGATTGACTTGTCGAGCATGACGAAGTAAAGAAGGCAATCAGTATAGAGGTGCCGAGAAGAAAGATGTGATGGTGGGCATTTGCGAATCGAACATTTTTCATACCAGGATTTCTACCGTATGTTGGGTAAATTTTCAAGATGCGCAGGCGGTATGAGGCGAGCAGGCGCTCTGTAGGAGGGAGTTATGGGATTGTACCTTAAGCAATTGCTGGCGGGCCGGGATTTTGCGAAGAATGATGCTTTCGCGTCAGGGATGGCCAACTTCGTGTATGTGTTGGGCGATAATGAACGCAAGGAGTGCATGGTCGTCGACCCTGCCTGGGATGTACCTGGGATAATAGATTTCATTGAGAGTGAAGAGATGAATCTAGTTGGCGCTCTCGTAACCCACTACCACCCGGACCATGTTGGGGGCGATCTGTTTGGTTATAAAATATCGGGGTTGAGCCAACTGCTTTCATTGAAGCCGGTTCGCATACATGTGAGCCGGTTGGAGAGCGAGGGAGTGAAACTGGTAACCGGTGTTTCGGCAGGCGACCTCGAAGAGCATGAAGGCGGAGATGAGGTAGAGATAGGTAATATAAGAGCCAAGTTACTGCATACGCCTGGGCACACTCCCGGCAGTCAGTGTTTTCTGGCGGATGGAAATCTGGTTTCCGGGGACACCCTCTTTATAGGCGGATGTGGGAGGGTGGATTTGCCTGGGGGGAGTGCTGAAGATCTGTACAATTCGCTGACACAGGTGTTGGGGAGGCTGCCTGATGAGACCATGCTATATCCGGGGCATGATTATGCTTCCATGCCTGTCAGTACGATCGGGGCGGAGAAGAAGGGAAACTATTGCTTCAGGGTTTCTGGACTCGAAGGCTGGATGAGTTTGATGGGCAGGCAGTAAGGAAGGTGGTTAAAGAGTCTGATAACGAAATCTATCATTACGTGTATTACGACTTGTGCTATTTGGAAGAGGACTAATTGATAATAGATGAGACCTG
>JAKEHD010000631.1 GCA_022615215.1 Blastocatellia bacterium | reverse complement strand
TGGGCTTGCCTGGAGCAAAGCCTTACGTTGATGAGCTCGTCGCCGATATCGCGCGCGAGAACAAGACTGAACCGATTGGTCTGGAATCAATTAGCGACGAGGGCTAAAAATACAGATTGTAATCTGTGAAGAATACCAGACGTTGAAGTCGGAAAGTTCTTGATCCAACGATCAACCTTTCATCGTTTTAACCCGAAAGCATTTCCGCAGGAGGCCTCACATGTACGACAAACTTCGCCAACCGATCATCGCATCTCTCATCGCCCTATCGATATTGACAGTCGGTCTTTCTCCGGCAATGGCCCGTCCATTGCCACGTGATGGTTCGATTGAATATGATCAAAAAAAGGAGAAGGATAAAGACAAAAAGAAGGACAAAAAGAAGGACAATGACAAGGATGACAAACTCTCCAAACAGGAGAATATGTATCTGAAGATCGAACAATTCAGTAAGGATGAGTATGAAAAGGATCCCGCCTTTCGCGCCGAAGTGGAAGCGGTCTATCTCCAGAAGCAGCGCGAGCACAGCGAGTATGCCTATTATATAAATACGCGCGACGCGGACGACACGTCAGTCACTCGCACGGGCGACAAGCTCAGAGTGGAGGATACTTTCTATGACAATCCACTGGTTCAGGATTACGTCAACCGGGTAGGCCACTCGCTCGTGCCCAGAGATTCCAAACACTTCTATGCTTTTAAAGTCACCCTGAACCCTATTGCCGAAGCTCGCTCGCTTTCGACCGGCACGGTTTACGTTTCAACAGGGTTGATCTCTTCGATTGATAATGAAGCCCAACTGGCTTACGTGCTGGCGCATGAAATAGCGCATGTGGAAAAAGGCCACTGGTTCGAAGATGTGCTGATGGGACAGGGCCTGGAGCGATACAATCAGAAACAGGAAGATAAGCGTAAAAATCTGGGGGCAATCGGGAATCTCGCCGCCGGGCCTCTCGCACGTCTGATGGGAGCCAACCCGTTTGACGCCCTTTTGATCTCCAACTACGTTCAGAGCGGCCTGCCCATGCTGCTCAAACTCGCTCTACCGAACGCGGTCTTCTCCTGGGAGAAACGGCAGGAGGATGAAGCAGACCACCTCGCTCTGAAGTACATGTTCGAACGCAACTACGATCCTCGCGAAGCCCCAAGGTTCTACGCGAATCTCCGGCGCGCTTCGCAACTCGATAGAAGGGCCGAACTCGGTTTTATGGCGAGCGCCTCTCGTATTACCGAGCGGCTGGATAAAGTAAATTCCGAGATGGGCGGACTACCGACATCGACTGCCCAGTTGCAGATCGGCGCTATCAATCTCTCAACGCAATTGCAAGCCCGAAGAGCTTATGAGGCTTCTACCCGTCCCAGGACCGCTACTCAACCCGACACAGGGAAACGCCTCGACCCGTCTCAGGATACGGATGGGCGTATCGCTGTCACTGAGAGCGCGGTCATCGCCCAATCGGCTGCCATAGAAGCGAAGATCAATGCCGGCGAAATCATAGGCAGCACGGCGGAGTTTATGGCCGTGATGTCGCAACTCAAACGCGACAACGGCATAAGGGCTTATTACTACGATATGTTCCAGATGTCGCGCGACAATCTGGAAGAATCGCTTAATATAAGAAGCAACGACCCTCTGGCCCATTACTACTACGGCAAGATTTTGAAGCTGACCGCGCGCACCCTGACAGAGAAAAACCTCGCCCTTACTCACTTCGTGCGCGCCATCGCGCTCGACAGGCGAAGGGTTCTCCCCGAAGCCCGCCTTCACCGGGCGCTGGCCATCATGGAGGCTAAAAATTTTTCCGAAACCAGAGAGATCATCAATATGCTGAAAGAATACGTCGAGGTGTATCGCCTGGAGCACAAAGGCGAGTTGCCGCCCAACATGGACGTGATCTACGATTACTTCCAGGAGGTCGGCGAAAACACCTGGGTGGCCCGCCCCGTAAGCAACGTATCGGAAAAGGTCGAACCGATAAGCGATTCATCGCCTCCCCGTCAGCCTGCGGCAGCCCAGCCTCCCGCAAGGACCGAGCCGCCTGCCGTAAAGCCTAAGACGAACTCCAAGAAAAAACGGAGACCTTGATGCCTTGATGGGCGGACTGCTTTCCCTTGGCCGTCCGCCCTCCAGTCTCGCCATGCATACCAGGATAATACTTTCGCTCATTCTCTATATCGCATCCATCATAGCGTCGCATGCGGCGCAAACCGGCCAGTCTCAAACCATTACGGCGGAAGGACTGCGCGAACCTTTCATTCTGGAATTGCCCGAACTCAAAGTCCGCATCACCTCGCCGTTCGCCAACATTCCGACCGCCGACGTTCGCAAGGTCAGGTTCATAGTGCTAAAGAGGTTCGCCGACTCGATTAATTACGGCAGGATTTTTACCAAAGTGAACGGCGAGTCCATGACGCACGATGTCGGGCCTGTGAGCGAAGGGTATCAGGTCGTATGCGACCTCGACAGCCGTCCGCGATTCCGGCTGCGCCCCGGCAAGAACGTCCTGGAGATACAGGCGATAGACAGGTCTCGACGTTCGTATTTCGCTTCCTTCGTTCTGGTAGCGGGCGACAGCGCCGCAGGCGATTCCCTGCTCGCCACAGGCGCTACGCTTGAGACATCGCTCGCAAATTCGGGCGAAGACCGCCTCGCGCCCGCCGTGACTCTGATCGAACCCTCCAGCCCCGTGCGTCAGTCGGCCACTATAAGAGTCTACGGCACAGCCGAAGACGATTCGGGCACGGTCGCTTCCGTCACTGTAGCCAATCGACCGGCAAGGCTCTCTCCGGCCCCGGCAAGGCGCGGCGCTGTCGTCGTGCGGCCCGCGCCCTCGTCGGCTGCGCTGACCGGCGCTGTGGCATTCGAGCGCACCTTTCAGGTTCCGGCTGATGCAGATTCCGTAGTCATAGAAGCGAGGGATCGGGCGGGCAATGTCGCGCGCGTACTGATACCTGTGGTTCGCAGAGAAGCGGTCATCTCTTCGAAGTTCAGCGGGCGCAAATTCGCGGTCATCATAGGCATATCGGACTATAAATATGAGAGAGCGAATTTCAGCGATCTGCAATATGCCCACGTGGACGCGCGCGCCGTAAATGAATTTCTGAGGCGAAGGGATGGCGGCGGTTTTGCGGACTCCGATATTTTATTTATGGAAAACGAGGGGGCGTCGACCCAGGCCGTGCGTGCAGCCCTCGACAGATTTCTGAGCCAAGCCGGACGGGATGATCTGGTTTTGATCTATCTGGCCGGGCATGGTTCCAACGACCCTCACGCGCCTCAGAACCTCTATTTCCTCATGCACGACACGAACGTCGATGACATGTCGAACACCGCGCTCCCGATGACGGAATTGAAACAGGCGCTCGACACCAAAGTGAAAGCCGAGCGCGTAGTGGTCTTCATAGACACCTGTCACAGCGCGGGTTTGACGGGCGAAAAACCCGCCGCGCGCGGGGGTGAAAACAATCTGATCAACCTCTATGCGTCGAAGCTCTTTGCCGAGAAGGGCCGGGCGGTCATCACGGCTTCTGACGTGAACGAATCCTCATTCGAGGACCGCAGATGGGGCGGAGGTCATGGCGTCTTCACCTTCGTCTTGCTTGAAGGACTGAGCGGCAAGGCGGATGCCGACCGGGATGGGCTTGTAAAAGCAGGAGAGCTTTTCGCCTACGTGCGCGAGCGAGTGCGCGAAGAGACGGGAAACAAACAGAACCCCCGCGCATTGCCCGGATTGAACGCGGACCTGTCCCTGTCTGTTGCGGCGAAAAGATAGACCGGGAGCGGCTCGCAGTGCTTCTGCCAAAAACGCTAAACTCTGTGAATCGTAATGGCTAATTCATCCAGAGCGTGTAATTTGGTCGGCGAAGTAGCGAGCCTGCTTTTTCAGGTGATAGTCTGACTCCGAGCAAAGCGGCTGCGTGTGATAAAACAGGATCACGGTTGTTTGCCAGATCCTCTGCCGTCTGGATAACCACTTCATCAGGCATCACTCCGACCCCATCCAGACTCTGACCGTCCGACATTATCAACTCTCTCTCCGCCACCACTATTCCATACCACGTCATAGAGGTTGGACCGCTTTGTCCCTCATAGTGATATCCCGTAGCCAATCTGGTTGTGCCGTTGGTTGTATCTCCAATGACCTTTCCGCGTTTTTCAAGCTGTATGATCCGAGCGAATACTTCAGAGGTGGGGGAAGTGTCGTTATCTACTATGATTACGAGGTTGCCATTGAATGAATTATCCCCACGTGATTTTGCCAGTACTGGTTTTTGGTCTTCACGTTTCTTCAAGTCAGCCATTTTGATGTCTCTGTCGAACAGATATCCGATAATCTCTTTAAGTCGGTTGAGGCTATACTGTGAATCTCGATTATCGAATGTATGCTTTATCGTCTCCCGGCTGCTTCGCAAATCAATTATGAGAGATTTATATCCCCTGGCCTTTTTCATCGTTTCCCCGATTTTCTCCTCACTGGATAGACTGAAAAGTTTCCACAACATCAAGTCAGAATTTACTTCGACTACTTGAGACTTCAGCTCTTTGAGAAGTTTCCCGCCTTTAGAAAAAAAGTCTGCATCGGCATTTATACCTTTACTGACCATTCGTTGAGAAAGGATATCTAATTGCTGAAATTGCCCGCCAGGTTTACGCACCTCTATTGGCAATATCGATTGAGGGTAAACAATAAAATATGCGTATTTGATTTTCCAGGCATCCATCTTACCGGGTTTGAAATTGCCAATGCGAAGAATCTCATCGCCGACTTTCAAACCTTTAGCTTCAGCATCGCTGCCCGGTTTCACTGCTGTCACATAACATTTATCGCCTATCATTTTCCAATCCCAACCATAGTCAATAATATTATAGGCGGCAGGGGATACGAATAAGGTGTTTGGATCCCCGAGTTCCAATAAAGTTTGAGCGATGATGCCATAAAGTTGCCCTTGCGTTTGAGCTTTCTTGATTTGTTCCTCAGCCCTTTTGAAGTGCATATCTATGTCAATGCCGCGAAAATTCGGGTCGTAAAAGAGCCTTTCGATATCGTTCTTTATGTTCTGCAACATTCTACGAGCCAGATGTCGTTGAAAACTGTTTATTTCCTGCGAGCGACCAGAGGCAGGCAAGCTGACGATTAAAAGCGACAGCGCGAGGAATAAAACAAATATCTTTTGTAGATGTTTTGCATATATACAGAAATTCATGGTCGTATCTCCAGGTTGTTGAACATCTTGAAAAGCCTTTGGTTCAGAGAGCTACCACAACACGGAACCCGATGCTCGTGGAGCGATGAGTCATCGGATAACGATCTCGCGCAGCCGAGCGCGCATCCCTCGCTTGTTTGAACCAGTTTCCGCCACGCACTACGCGATGAGTTCTCGCAGCTTCAACGTCCCACGCAGAGCCGTCTTCAGGTGCGCCGTTATAATTGCCCAGCCACGAATCGGCGCACCATTCGCTTACGTTGCCGTGCATATCGAATAGCCCGAACAGATTAGGCGCTCGCAAACTTCCTACCGGAATCGTCTTTTGACGGTAGTCGCCTTTAGGAGCGGATTTATAGGGAAAACCCCCGTCGTAATTCACATACTCTACCTTTAGGGTCTCTCCAAAATGGAACGGCGTCGTCGTCCCTGCGCGGCAGGCATATTCCCATTCGGCTTCGCTCGGCAATCTGTACTTGCGCCCCGTCGCCTTGCTCAACCTTTCGCAAAACTCTACTGCTTCTTCCCAGGAGACCTGCTCCACCGGCAAGGTGTCGCCCCTGAACTTTGAAGGGTTCGGGTTCAAATCAATTTTTTCTTTTGGCAATCTTGCTACTGCACGCCACTGCGCCTGCGTGATTTCATATCTGCCCATAAAAAATCCGGAAATATTTACTTGATGAAGGGGCGTTTCGTCGTCGTTTCTCTGTGCCTCGTTCACAGGCGAGCCCATCATAAAAGTGCCGCCCGTTATCTCGACCATCTCAAGCCTCACGCCGCCCAGGTCTTCGACGAATCCCTTAGCTTGAACAGCGGGCTGCCTTACTATTTTGCCCCGTTCATCCAAAATGACAGTCGTGGGACTGACCGAAGGCAGGGGCAACGTATTTGCGGGGATGCGCGAAGATGATGAAAGACCTGCTTCATTTCTGCTCCGGTTCGTAGAGCCTGACACGGTTGGGTTGCCTGTTGCCTCAGGCGGTCGCTCTCTCCTGTTTGGAGTTGATGGCAGGGGCGAAGGAGGTCTGGAGGCTGTTTCAAGGGCGCGAAGCTTTTCTCTCGCGTCGCCCACGAATTTGCCGTTCGGATATTTGCTTATGTAGTCGCGGAACTCCTGTGGATTTTTGCTGTTTTCTATGCTCCTCCATATATGTCGCTCTGTAGCCGCTGCTTCCAACTCTCTTATCCTTGCAATCGCTATGTCGTTGTAGATGCCACTCGCTCCATACTTGTCGATATAGTCGAAGAAATCTTGAGGATCGATACTGGCCTCGATCCTTTGCCAATGAGATTGCTCGGCCTCTAACTCTTTCACACGAGACGAAGCGATGCTGTAGTAAATTCCCTGCGTGTCATACTTCCTTATATAACCGCGAAAATCCTCCGGCTTTTTGCTGTTTTCGATACTTCTCCAATAGGCGCGTTCCGATTCGAGGGCTTCCAGTCTGTTTATTGCTGCCAGGGCATTGTTGTAGTAAATACCGCGCTCTTTGTACCTGGCAACGTAATCGCGGAAATCTTGCGGGTTGTCGCTCGTTTCAATCCTTCTCCAGTGGGCTTGTTCTGCGGCAGCCGCTTCTAACTCGTTCATCCTTTTCAAAGCTGCGGTGTGATGAATCGCTTTTTCGCCAAACCGTGTGATGTAGTCGCGGAAGTCTTGCGGGTTGCTGCTGTTTTCGACTCTTCTCCAGTAAGCGTTTTCCAACTCCAGGGCTTCAAAATATTTTATCTTGGCCTGGGCTTCATTATGATAGATTCCATTCGGCCCGAACCTTTCAATGTATTCTCGGAAAGGTCGTGGATCCGTACTACGTTCTATCGTTCTCCAATAATTTCGCTCTGCATCACGAGCCGTAGGCTCAGGCTTTTTCCCCGGCACTTCGAATACAAAATCACCGCGATTGAAAGTGGGATCGAGTATCTTCCCATGCTGGGGCGTTTGCTGCCGATTTGTATTTGTCGAAACCTGTTCATGCAGGTACTCGCCCAACTCTGTGCCCGTAATATAACCATCGCGGTTGGTATCAGCGTCGCCTTTCAGCGCATTGACGAAAACCCTTCGAAATTTGCTCGTGGCCGGCACTTTTTGCTTTTCGTTTCCTGCTGTAATGAACTGGCGCACGGGTTCCGACAGTTTGTCTATAATAGCTTCAGGGATGGATTCATGGCTTTTGCCGCTGCGTACATTGAATACAGAGCCTGAAAAACAACTGTCGAAGATGAATAGTACATGCTTGGATTCGATCTGCGCTGAATAGCTGATAAGCTCTTCCATACTGATGGCATATTTTTTAAATGGGCCTGGATCATCAGGTCGCGCAAGGGGTGTATCGCTCTGTATGATATAACCGAGTTCGCGTTGGGTGTTATCGCTGGTCTGGAGGGTGTGACCGTGACCGGAAAAATAGATTAATAGTCGGCTGTTATAGTTTTGCCCGAAGTCTGAGATGAAAGCCTTGATTTTGTCTACAAGATCTCTGTTCGTAGGATCGAGCAGAGTTTCAACACTGAAGCCGTGAGTTAAAAGTATTTTTCTGACTTCTTTTACATCGTTTACCACGTCCGGTAACTCACTCCAACCAAGTGTGTACTTGCTGACGCCGATAATGAGGGCGTGGCTTTCTGCGTAAGAGGACGTCTCGTGATTGTCGGCCTTCTTCACTCGAGCTCCGCGATTTTGAAAACTAGCCTGAGAAGAAATCGTCCCGGCAAACAGGATGGAAAGAAAGGCGAGCAGAACTACAGAAGCTGGAAAGCTTCTAAAACCAATCACTATTTGTTGAGTCCCAAGATTCATAGCAATCGAAACCACTGCTTTTGTTTGTCGCATACCAGCGATGCACAGTTTAAAAGAACAAATGGCGGTCTGGCAACAATATTTAGCATTACTGCTTTTTCAAATTGCAAACAACATAAAACCTGATATTCAAGTGACAACAATGCTGAAAACAGCGGGCTTATGAACTCAGTTATGACTCACCTCTTGCCGTCGAGGTTAGCCCATTCGCCTGAGAGTATGAAGCTCGCCCAATAATAGGGGTGGCGGCGCGCTCTTCCCGAAATCATTCGCAGTTGCACATTGCGTAATGCCGCGCTCCTTCCCTCGCCGGACTCTATGGCTCTGTAATACTCTATCATCAGGTCGCGTGTGCCCCGGTCGCTCACAGGCCAGAGGCTCATCATCTGTGTCTCCGCTCCCGCAAGCACCAGAGCGCGGCGCAATCCGTATACGCCGTCGCCTGTCCTGAGATCGCCCACTCCCGTGTCGCAGGCCGATAGCACTACGAGCTTCGTGCCGTAGAGGTCCAGGCCCGCCACCTCCATGGCCGTCAGCAATCCGTCTTCCTGTCCGCTACGTTTGGCGTTCGCCCCGGCGAGCGCAAGCCCTGAGCGCAGCATAGGGTTTTCCACGTTCGGCGCGCTTGATTCGCCAAACCTGGCGAAGTCGAATCGTTGAGGCGCGCGCTTCCGGTCTTCGAGGAAGAAGCCGTGCGTTGCGATGTGTAGAATGCGCGGGCCTGACACCTGCTTGAGAGCGGTCTCGGTAGCCTGTTTGCCTCTGAGCGAGCGAGCGCCCGGCAGGGTCTTTTCTACGAGTTGGATCTCTTCATCAGCGCCGGGAAGAGGGCCGTAGTTGCGCGATCCGTAATCGCCCGATCTTCGGTTTTCCGACGATGAAGTCCGCGCCGCGCCGCCGCCGTCATCGAAGTCGGGGTTGCCCACTAGCAGCGCGCCCTCGCGGGTTTGCGATTTCACGGCAAGCCTTGAGAGGTCGCGAGCGGTTGTCAGGTAGGTTATCTGAAGGCTTTCGACGAGGTAGCGATTCTTCTC
>JAKEHD010000630.1 GCA_022615215.1 Blastocatellia bacterium | reverse complement strand
CTCTCGATGAAAAGTGTCAATTCATGCCGCGCAGAGTATAAAAGCAACGATACTTCAGACATCATCGGTTATTATAATCGATTGTGCTGTGATGAGAATGAAATTTTCAACTTTTCCTTCTCACGGTCTCAAGGCAGCTTCGATTCAATGTCGGTCACGCGCTCATCCATATCGGTCACTCTCCGGCTGGTCTGTACTTGGAGAAGAGCGACCTGCTCAGTCAAGGCCCGCGTCCGTTCACTGGCAAGGAGCAGTTTATCGATTGACTCTCGAATCTCCTGGCGGTCTGACTCGGCCTGGGCCTCGAAGCGGTCCATACGCGCATCGGCTCGCGCAGAAATCTCGCGCATCTCCTGCCGATCTGCTTCCGCCTTGATTTCAAACTGCGCAGAAATCTCGCGCATCTCTCGCCTATCAGCTTCCGCCTTGATTTCAGATCGCGCAAAGTTCTCGCGCGTCTCTCGCCTATCTGCTTCCGCCTCGATTTCAGATCGCGCAAAATTCTCGCGCATCTCTCGCCGGTCTGCCTCCGCCTCGATTTCCATTCGCGCCATAGTATCCGACAGGTCCGATACTATACCCGCAAGAGCCATCACGTCGCGGCTCGTCTGTTTTTGCACTTCGACCATCGCCTCTATCTGCCGGGCCATCCCTATATGGTTTTCCCTTACGGTCTCGGCCAGCCTGCCGATATTGGCCGTGTTCTCTCTGCTTTGCTCTTGAAGCTGGGCGATGTCTGATTGAAACTTCGCCTGCTGCTCGATGATGAACTCCATCTGACGCTGTATGCGGTCTTCGCTCATGTCAATCTGCCTCTTCTATATTTATTGCCTGCCGATCGCTCTACAATCCGGCTCACTGCGATCGAACGAGACACAGCCATAATACCACAAACCGGCAAATCGAACTCTTTGCAATGCGCCGACTCAAGAAAGATCACAAAAGCCTGTAAGCACATAAGAACCCCATATCAGATTTCCCATTACAGCCCGACTATGTACAACCGCCGGTGATCGGTTATACTGGCATCCGCGTTTTGATACCCCATCGTTTTATGTAGCGCCAGCATGAAAGATGAAACTCTGCCTTCGAAAGCGAAAGGCCACTGAGTACACGCTATGAATCCTCAGGAGCTGACCGCAATACTGGTTCGAGCCAACGAGTTCAAAGAGGGCGATCTGCTCGTAGGCGGAACACGCGATGAGCTTGAACGAAAGGAAGCCCGGCACATGCTCTCCGCCCTCCGAGTCGGAGAGATTGCCGGAACCATGCTGGTGCAAGACAGCTTGAGCGAGGCTCTTACGCGCTCGCTCGACTCGCGGCTTGCGGCCGAAGTGTCCCGCCTGACCGTAAACGAATTGAAACATATCCTGCTCGGCCCTGATGCTTCCGCGTTTGTGCGTCGTTATCGTGATGGGTTTGCGAGCGAAGTGATCGCTGCGGTCGTGAAGGTGATGACAGGTGAAGAACTCTCTATCATCGCTCACGCGATTTTCAACCCCCTGCCGGGCGAGGGAATCACAGTCGGCTCGCCCGATCATTTCGGTTCGCGCATACAACCAAACAGCCCCGGCGATGACGAGGATGAAATACTCTTCTCGATTCTCGAAGGTCTCTCTTATGGTTGCGGCGATGTAATACTCGGTCTCAACCCCGCGAGCGACGATCTGGATACGATCATCCGTCTCGAAGAACTACTGCGCAGCGTGAAGGAGAGGCTCGACTTGCCTGCTCGTTACTCGGTCCTTTCAGACATAGTCAAACAGGCTTCGGCCCGCGCGCGAACCCGTGTGGATGTGGGATTCCAGAGCCTTGCAGGCACCTCGCTCGCTCTATCGGGGATGGTCGGGCTGGATGTTGACGGATTGCTCGATCTCGCGCGCGGATTCGACGGTCTCTATTTCGAAACAGGTCAGGGATCAGCCGTAACCAACGGCGCGGCCGAGGGTGTCGATATGGTGACGCTGGAAGCGCGCGCTTATGGGTTGGCTCGATACATTCGCAGGCAGACCGGCTCGTGGATGATCGTAAATGATGTTGCGGGATTCATCGGCCCCGAAGTTTTTCGCAATGAAGATCAGCTTTTCCGCGCGTGCCTCGAAGATACCGTGATGGCGAAACTGCACGGGCTGACGATGGGTCTCGATGTCTGTTCGACTTTTCACATGGGGATAGCGCCGGCGGCGCTTCAGCAACTCACCGAACAGATAGTCCTACATGCCGCGCCCGCTTACTTGATGGCAGTCGCGGGCAATGCAGACCCTATGCTCGGCTACCTTACGACTTCATTTCGCGAGCACCCTCGCCTCCGCCGCCGCACCGGAAAGCAAGTCTCCACAGCGATGCAGAGCAAGTTTATCGCGATGGGCGTGATGAGCGAATCGGGCGATCTGGCTTCGAACAGACCCGGCGCAGAATCGCTTTACGCGATCTACATGAAAGCGGGCGGCGAGACGCGCTCGCTTGAGGCGCTCGGCGAAGTGGGCAAAAGGAAGCTGACCGCACTCGCCGAAAGGGGGTTCGACCTCGGATATGGACACGGCGCGCATTACGCGACTCCGCCCGAAGTCGAGGCGCGAATGGACGGCATCTACGCGCAGGCGCAGCACGCCCTTTATGCCCGGATTGATGACCGAGTGATAAGAGACGCATCAGGGCAGTGCCTCCGCGTTCGCACGAAAGCTGCGAGTCGAGATGATTATTTGATGCACCCGGAGTCGGGCGAAGCGATCCGCGAGGAAGATGGGAGTCGCATCCTATCGCTCTACGCGTCGCATCGTCCCGATGTGCAGATAGTGATTTCGGACGGGCTTAATGCGGATGCCGTCAATGAAAATTTGCGAACCCTGCTTCCTCCGCTCAGGAGCTTGCTTATCGAGACCGGGTACAACATCGGCGATGTCGATATAGTCATCGATAACGGTCGGGTGCGCGCAGGCTATCATACAGGCGCATTGCTCGGCGTCGAGGTGATCGTACACCTGATAGGGGAGCGGCCCGGCACGGGATTGAACACGCTCTCGGCTTATCTCACTTACGGCCGCGACAGGGCCGGGCAGTCGCGTTGGAGCAGTTCGCTCGATCATTCGAACACGAACGCCGTTTGCGGCATTCATCCGCGCGGCAAACACCCCCAGGCTGCCGCAGAAGAGATCGCGCTTTATGTGAGAAGGATGCTTGAGGAGCGACGTTCGGGAATTGAGCTTGAGTTTCGTGAGACTTGAGCTGTTTTCTGAAAATAACCTTTCTCTCCCTCACACCTCCTCGCGCAGAGATGGCGCAACTTGTCTGCCAATAAAACGCTATTGTATACTCAGCCTTCATGATGCGGAGGAAACCACTCTTTTATTCTGTCTCCCGGAGCGCTCGTGTATGACGATTGAAACCAACTCGAAGGACTTCTCCACTCGCGTGGAGGAAGCCCGCAGAAAACTTGACGCACAGGTGCGCGAGATCATTGATTGGCACTTCGACCCTCGGACGGGTTGCCCCTTCTGGCTTGAGTTTGCCTCGAAGCTCGACTGGGATCCGCGCAAGGAAGTGCAGGGCTTCGATGATCTGAAGAAGTTCCCTCCATTCCAGGACGAATGGCTCCGGGGCGGACCCGTTCGCCGGTGGGTGCCTAAGGCTTACGCCGACAAACCTGTCTATGTATTCGAGACGGGCGGCACAACGGGCATCCCCAAGAGCCGAATAGCCATAGATGATTTCCGCATCGATTACGAGTTGTTCAGCGACACGCTCCCTGACCAGTATTTTCCGCGAGGCTCGAACTGGCTCATGCTGGGCCCGTCAGGCCCGCGCCGACTGCGGCTCGCCGTAGAGCACCTCTGCCAATTCAGGGGAGGCGTATGCTTCTGTGTCGACCTGGACCCGCGCTGGGTCATCAAGCTCATCAAGAAAGGCTTGACCGATGAGGTGGAGGCATACAAGCAACACGTGATCGATCAGGCCATCACGCTGCTCGGAGCGGGCCACGACATACGCTGTCTATTTACAACTCCCAAGCTCCTCGAAGCCCTCGCTCTCAGCCTTGAGCGGCGCGGCTCAAGCATACCTGAGACAGGAATCACCGGGATATTTTCAGGCGGCACAGAGTTCACCCCTCAATGGACGCGCTATGCTATGGAGGAACTCATTCCGGGCATCTATATCACGCCGACCTACGGCAATACGCTCATGGGGCTTGCCTGCTCGAAGCCCGTCACCCCTGAAGACGGTTACAAGATCGCTTACTATGCGCCTCAGCCGCGCGCTGTAATCGAGGTCGTCTCTTTCGACGACCCTGACCGCGTGGTCGAATACGGCGAGACAGGTCGCGCTCGCCTTACGACGCTCACGAAAGAGTTCTTCATCCCCGGCTTTCTCGAACGCGACGAAGGAGAGCGCGAGCCGCCTTACGAGAAATATCCTTGGGACGGCATCAGCGGCGTGCGCCCTTTCCGCAAGCTTGCCGCCGCAACGACCGTTGGAGTTTACTGAGTAAGGAAAAAGGGAAAAGTACGGAGACGTTTTTGCCTTTTTACTTTTTACTTTTTAATTACTCTGGAGGTTTATCGTCATGCTAAACATACCCATACTCCGCTGGGGACAGCCCTACACGAGCCTCGATCAGGAAGAGGTCATACACTTCGAAACAGGCGAACCTCTCGCCAGAGTGAGTCAGGCAAACACGGGACTGCTTGCCAGAGACATCCGTGCCGCCAAACGCGCCCGCAACTCCCTGCGAGAGATACCCGCAAAAGAGCTCACGGCGATGATGAAGAAGGCGGGCGAACTCTATGCGCGTGGCACACTGCCTATGGGAGACGGCACGCAATCGCCCGACGAATTCGCGCGTCAGCAGTCGGCGACCACGGGGCTGCCCGAACACATGTGCAAGGCTAATATGGAGAAGAACCTCTTCGTCCTCAGCCGCATGGACGAGATACTCGACGCCCTCACGCGCGGCCTTGATCTGGAGATTCTCACTCGCGGCTATGGCATCGAAGAGCGCGGCGTGATCGTAAGCTATCAGGCGCAGACCGATGCGCTAGGCATGGTGCTGCCCTCGAATTCACCGGGCGTACACACGCTCTGGCTGCCGGTCATCCCCATGCAGATCGGCCTCGTGCTCAAGCCCGGCCCGCAGGAACCCTGGACGCCTTACCGAATGGCTGCGGCCTTCTATGAGGCGGGAGTTCCGCGCGAAGCGATAGCCGTCTATCCGGGAGGCGGCGAGATGGGCGCAGAGGTCGTGCGCGTATGCGACCGCACGATGATCTTCGGCGGTCTCCCGACCGTCGAGCGATACAGGGGCAACCCCAGAGTGCAGGTGCATGGTCCCGGCTTCTCGAAGATACTTCTTGGCGACGATTGTGTAGACGAATGGGAGAACTACATCGATATAATAGCCGACAGCGTTTATCTCAACAGCGGGCGCGGCTGCATCAACTGCTCGGGCGTATGGGCATCGCGTCACACGCGCGAGATTGCCGGAGCGCTGGCCGAGCGCCTCGGCCCCATAGAACCCAAGTCGCCCGATGACCCCGAAGCGAAACTCGCAGCCTTCACCGTGCCGGGTGCGGCGCAGGCTATATGGCGCGCAATCGAAGCGGACCTTCAAGAGTCCGGCGTCGAGCACATGACCTCGGCGTTCGGCCCGCGCCTCGTTGTGAAAGAGCGATGCGGCTATCTGCGCCCCATCGTAGTCCACTGCGATTCTTCAGATCGCTCGATAGCCAACACCGAGTACATGTTCCCGTTCGTGACCGTAGTATCCTGTCCGCAGGATGAGATGATCGAACGCATAGGCCCGACGCTCGTCTGCTCGGCCATCACCAGTGACAAGGCATTCGAGCAAGCCCTGATCGACGCGCACAACATCGACCGGCTGAACATCGGCGACATTCCGACGATCCATCTCAACTGGTTGCAGCCGCACGAGGGCAACATAGTTGATTTTCTCTTCCGCGCACGATCCCTACAGATGCCGCCCGCACGGGCGGCGGCCGATTAAATTACTCGTTCAGCAACTCATTCAAGTTGGCTTCGAATACTTCCTTCTTGGTCACGCCGACATGTCTGAATCGAATGCGGCCCTGCTTGTCTACTATGAGGGCGACGGGCAGGGATGAATCGCTCACCTTGAAGGCTTCGGCGGTCGCCCGGTCGCCAATCACCTGTGTGTAGCTCATCGGGTATTTCTTCAAGAAAGGCTTTACTATGTCGGCCCCTTCTTCATCGAGAGAGATGGCTATCAACTCGAACCCCTGAGCTTTATACTTTTTGTCGAACTCGTTGAACATAGGGATTTCCGATATACAGGGCACGCACCACGTAGCCCAGAAATCTATCAGCACCACCTTGCCGCGCTGGCGTGCGAGGTCGAGTTTATTACCATCCAATAGATTCAAGGTGATGGCGGGCAGAGGTTCGAATGCTCCGTTGCTGCTCGCGTCGGTCGCCGGGGCATTTCCATCGGCATTATTTTTGGCGAGCATTTCACCGGCGGCGCTCACGGGCGACTCGATCTTCTTCATCCTTGCGAGGAAATCTTCCGCCTTCTCGAAGCCTTCCAATCTGAGGTCTTCTAGCTCCTGTCCCCTGGCGTCGAGAAAGATTATCGTCGGCACGCCGCGAATGCCGAATTTGTCTTTAGCGCGTCCCGCTTCCGAACCGGAGTCGCTTCTCGTCAGGTCGAGTTTCAAGGTCACGAACCGCTCGGCGTCCTTCTTCACATCCGGGTCGGTGAAGGTCAGTTGATCGAGCTCCTTGCAGGGAATGCACCAGTCGGCATAAGTGTCTATGATGACGCCCTTGCCTTCGCGCCGCGCAGTCTCAATCGCCTGTTCGCTGTAAGGCTGCCAGGTTATGCCTGCTTCGATGTTCTTGGGCATTGCGAAGAACACGGCTATTACAGCGGCCCCGACTCCGATTGCGCGCAGAATCCACGCGAATGTTTTTGGTTTCGTCCTGCCCGCTTCCCAGAAGATCAAATACAGTGCCGACAAAGCGAAGAAGGCGATGAATATATAATTTGTGAAATTGCCCATCAACGGCATAAGGAAATATAGAGCCATGCCGATAAGCACAAGCCCGAACACCTTGCGAACCGTCACCATCCATTCGCCCGAACGCGGCAGGGATTTGATCGAACCCGAAAACGTCCCTAGCGCGAGATAAGGCGCTCCGAGTCCGAGGGCCAGCACGAAGAACATGAAGAAGCCATACACGGGATCGGCCTTCGCGCTTACATGCACGAGCAACGCGAGCACGAAAGGCCCTATGCAGGGGGCCGCTACTATGCCCATCGTGAGTCCCATGACGAGCGCGCCCACCACTCCGCTCGTCGATTGTGTGCTCTGAGTGGCGAAGCGATTCAAGAACGCAGGCAATCGGAATTCATACACTCCGAACATCGATAGCGCCAGCCCTACCATCAATGCGGCAAGCCCTATGAGCACTATCGGACTTTGCAATGCAGCGCCGAACAGACCTCCCGTCATTGCGGCTATCACACCAAGTATGGAATAGGTTATCGCCATCCCAAGCACGTACATAGCGGCCATCGAGAACGTTCGCCGGAGGCGAGGCGACTTATCGCCCGCGCTTTGATTTGCGAAAAAGCCGATAGTGATGGGTATGATCGGATAAACGCACGGCGTCAGGTTGAGCGCAAGCCCCGCGAGAAAGACGCCTATCAACATGCCGAGCAATCCCTGGCTCGCAAGCAGTTTGGAAAACTCGTCTTCCGTCTCAGCGCCTTTGAACTCGGCCAGCCCGAATATCTCCGAGTTTGCAGCCTGCACCGCTTCTCCTGCGGCGACTACCTTGACGGGGATTTCCACATTGAGGTCATCGGGCGCGAGGCATTGAGTGTCATTGCAAGCCTGAACAGTGACCGTCCCGTTTATAATGGTCTCGCCCTGTGCGAGCGAGCGGTCTGCTTCCACTTCGGCCACGAGCAGGATTGTGCCTTCGTGTACGGCCAGTTCTTCATCAGCAGCGAATTCGAATTTGTACTTTTTGGGATTCGGGTACTGCACATTGCTGAATCGAAGCCCCGAGACGGGCGCGAGTTTGAGGTCTGTCGCTATGAGGTAATCGAGCGTCGGGACATGCGCGTTTATGTGATAGCCCTTTGTGATTTCGAGCGCCACCGCCACCCTGAATTTATCGCCCGGTCTCACGCCATCCACTGAGGCGTACCCTTTGACCTTGACGACGCTGCCGCTTGCCTGACCGAATGCCGAAATGGCGGATGCAAGCGCGATTGAAAGGATTATTGCGAATCGAATAAAAGTTATTTTCTTTTTCATAACAGCCTCGACGCGCAGCGCGAGGCGGTCGAGGCTTACACCGCGAGCCAACGCGGTCTGGGCTGGGCGGCGCTCGCCGAG
>JAKEHD010000629.1 GCA_022615215.1 Blastocatellia bacterium | reverse complement strand
CGCACTCCAAATATGCGTTCCTCTCCGGAAAAACTTTCATTTTATCCCGCGCGCAGTATATAATGCTGAGTTCCTAAGATACATTATGAGCAATCGTCAGTTCGTACTAAAGCTACATGGGGACATTAACGATATCGGCACTATGCAGTTCAATCCGGAAGCAGCTTGGGATGAAGGAGGGGTACTAGCAGACACTAGTACCTCGTATGGGGGAGATCTCAAGGAGGTTTATTCTACTGCTTTACAGAACGGTCACATGGTTTATGTTGGGATGGGATTTCGCGACCGGACCATCTTTGAACTCCACAAATATTGGCGTGACCATAATCAGAGAACCTCGAACCTTCGCATCGCTCTGATACCGGAGAGGGAGTTGCATAGGATTAAAGACGAGATCAACAGACGTAACCAAAAAGGTCTGTTCAACAAAGATATGTTCGACGATATTAAATTTTTGACCTATGGACACGAAATGACTCCGGCCCAAGCCGTATTTGAGCTCCTATCGAAAATTGTAGATGCTCGTAGCAATTACACGCGCGCTAACTGGCACCCCTGTCCTGAAGCCACAGACATTCACCGTCAGATGTTTCTTTCGCTCCCGGAAGAGCCTCTTATGCAGCGATGGCGAACGGAGCCTTGGACTTGCAAGCCCCTTGCTCTTAAGAAGCAGTGAATAGTGCCGCTGGGCTTTTGAGTGGAATATGAACATAATCTTCCTCGGCGGCGGCAATGAGATAGGCGCGAGCAGCGCCATCGTCGAAATAGGCGCGAATCGCGTCCTCATAGATTGCGGCCTTCGCATGACGGGCGATCACCGCTTGCCCGACCTCGGTGCTATAAGCGGTTCGAAGTATTCGCATCTCGACGCGGTGCTGCTGACACACGCTCACATGGACCACAGCGGCGCGCTGCCCGTCCTCAATCAACACTATCCCGCAGTGCCCGTTTACTCCACGGCCGCGACGCGCGGCCTTGTCGAAGTGCTGCTGCGCGATTCGCTCAACATCATGCGCATCAAGGCCGAATCGGAGCGAGAGCTTCCGATCTATACGCCCGCTGCGGTCAATGAATTGATCGAGCGCATGATTCCCGTCCCCTTCGGCTCGCCCATGCCTATAGGCAATCTCGCCGCAACGTGGTTTCCCGCAGGCCACATACTCGGCGCGGCCTCTGTAGGCATAGAAGGCGTAGAGAACGGCCGCACGATCAAGGTGTTGTTTTCGGGCGACATAGGCGTGAGCGATCAATTGACCGTTCCGGGCATGCTCGCACCTGCCGACTTTCGCCCCGATGTGCTGGTCATCGAATCGACTTACGGCGACCGTCTGCATTCGCCGCGCGCGCTCGAAGAGCAGCGATTGCTTGAGATGGTCGCAGGGATAGTGGGCGGCGGCGGCAAACTTCTCATACCGGCTTTCGCCATCGGCCGCGCGCAGGAAGTCGTGCTCATGTTGCTCAAGCAGTTCCGCGCCAAACGGCTTCAGAGTTTTCCGGTCTATATCGACGGCATGGTCAAGACCGTCTGCGGGGTCTATTCCTCATTTCCCGCGCACCAGACCCCTTTCGCGCGAAGATTGATCGAACAGCATGGCAATCCCTTCTTCAACGTCGTGGATGAGATTCGTCCCGTCGCAACGCCCGATGAGCGCGAAAAAGTTCTCTCAGGTCCGCCGTGCGCCATCATTGCAAGCTCAGGGATGTTGACCGGCGGCGCGAGCGCATTCTATGCGCAGAGCATAGTCGGTGAAGAGCGCAATGGCATAGCCATAACGGGCTATCAGGATGAGGAATCGCCGGGCCGCCAACTCCTCGCGCTCGCAGATCAAGAGACCCGCGAAGTGACAGTCGCGGGTCGCACGCTTGAGGTCAAATGCAATGTGGCAAAGTACGCGCTCTCTGCGCACGCCGACTCGCAGGAGATAACCGGTTTGATCGAAGCCATCAATCCTCGTGAAATAGTGCTCGTGCATGGCGAGGGAGACGCGCGCCCCGCGCTCAGGGATTTGTTGCGAAAGCAGGGCACGCGCTATCGCCCCGTTCACCTTCCGCGCACGGGCGACACGCTGACCTTCGGAGCGGTGCGCCGCTCGCGGCATGCGAGCGATCAGCCTGCGCCTCCGCTCGCCGGACTTTCAGGCGGAGAGCGACTCACGGCGGAGGGCTTGAAGGTATTGGCCGAACGCTTGCGCGAGAAGGGAGAAGGCCGAAGACTTTTCAGCGAAGTCGATCTTCTGGATTTATGGTACGGGGCGCAGGCGTGGGACGAAGAGCATTACACCGAGCTTGTTCGTTTGCTCGACGACAGCGATGATTTCCGGCGGCCCGCGCGCGGCGCGCATCTTTACCGTCTGGGCCGGGTCGAAGCGGAAGAAGGACCGGCCACGATGTTTTTTGCCGAGCCGAACGAAATCCTCGCGCGGACGGATCGCCTGCTCGGCCCTGAGACGGGGCTTTATCGCAAGGGGTACGATCTCGCCTCTCATGAACTCAGGCTCTCATTCGAGTTTCCGCTCGTGGCCCGCGAGCGATACCGCGCCGAGTGTGAAGAGATCATAGAGGGCACGGGATGGAGTTACACCATCAATGAGTCGCCGCATCATGGGCGCTTGGCCGAAGTGGCGCTCGAATGCCTGCCTGAAGGGGTGCGGGCGACACGTCCGCCGGCCATTCACCTCGCCCAGCGAGAGGTCGTCTTGGCGGTCGGCGTCTCCGTCGATGAAGAGACGATCAGGGAGCGGGCCGTCGCCTTCGAGGAGCGGACGGGCTATCGCTTGCGCGTCGATGCGCCGAATATGGTTGCTAAGAGTGCGGGCCGGGATGAATTGGATCCGCAGTCGGCGTCCCGACTTTTTATCGGAGAAGGAGAGCGGGAACCGCTTGAGATCAACGCGGCCTATCACGCGATTCAGGAGGGCTTCAGCCGAGCGCCTGAAATCTGCCGTCCGTCGCGCATGGGACTGAAAGAGGACGGGGCAGGGAAGTTGATCGAGCTTGCCTTCATCACTCCGCAGGTAGGGGAGCGTCAGGGCGAAACGCTTCGAGCGATGGCGGAACTGACAGGCTGGCGACTCAGGATAAAACCTGAGCCGAACCTTAGCGCGTTGATCGAAGCGGCCAGGAGTCTGATACCCGACGAGTGGGCATTGCAGAAGCAGCCGGGCATTCACAAAGAGCAGAATCTGGTGCGCGCTCGGTGCGCCTCGCCGCCCGCAAGCGATGACCCTGCGCTTGCCGAGGTCTGCAAACGATTCGAAGAGATGACCGGCTATCGGCTCGAAGTAGTTGGCTGACCGGATGTGCATAAGGTGATGCCTGTTCGACGAAGCGAGGTGAGTGTTCAGACAAGCAAAAAAACTCACCACGGAGACACGGAGGACACCGCAGAATCTTCTCATTTTCTCTGTGCCTCCGTGTCTCTGTGGTGAAAAATCCCATCCCTTTCTGAACGCTCACGAAGCGAGTGCGGGCTGTAAAGCGCAGGGGGTGTTGTGATATAAAACAGGCTAACGCCCAGTCTCAGTCAGTGGAACGATCAAAAAATATCGGAGGCCATCAAATGAATTTTCCGGCAAATCTGTTTAATCTCCTTCGTTTGCGCGCGAGCATCGGCCGTTATGTTTTCTGTCTGACCCTCGCATTGGCTTTATGCGCGGTTGGATTGGCTCCTGAAAAAATCGTTTTCTCTGCGAGCAACGATCCTCAGAGTCAAACAAATAAAGCGGCCGACGGTCAGCCGAGAAATCACACCGAGCAGGGACTGGCCGGATATGCGAAGGTGTTATGCTCGGCCGTTTTTGTTTCCGGGCGCGACTCTGAAGAGGCCAGACGCAACAGCGGATATTTTTTCCTCCCCCAAGCGGACCAGAATGCGCCCCTCGATATGGTCGTTGATCGCAAGCAGAAACTCGTTCGCCTGACGCTCAGAGGTTCGATCACTAGGACCGCGAAATACTTCGGCGATCAGGGCTGCGTGATCCTTCAACCCGGCAGTGACAAGATATTCTTCAAGCCCGTGACAGTGAAGACACGATTGCCCGACCCCATGACTCAGCCCTGGCCTATGGGCGACCTTCTGCCCAAAAAATCCCTGCCGCCCGAAATTGACGAGGCGAGACTCAACAAAGCCGTCGACCTCGCAGTCTCAGACCCTGAAGCGTTGACGGCGGCTTTCATAGTCGTTTACAAAGGGCAGATCATAGCCGAACGCTACGGTCCCGGCATCGATAAAGAGACTCAACTCGAAAGCTGGTCGATGGGAAAGAGCATCACCGCGACCCTGGTTGGGATTCTCATCAAAAACGGGCATTTCAAACTCAACGACCGCGCGCCTGTAGCCGAATGGCAGGAGCCAGGCGACCCGCGATCCGCAATAACTATAGCCGACCTTCTGCGCATGAGCGGCGGACTGCGCTTTTCAGGGCAGCGCGACCCCGGCGGATTTCCCGATCATTTTTACATCTACACGGGAGCGATAGATGCCTTCAAGTTTTCCTACACGCGACCTCAAGAGTTTCCCCCCAATACCGAAGGCCGTTATCTCAACTGCGACCCGCTCACGCTCGGTCACATAGTCAAGGAGACGGTCAGGAAACGCGGAGAGGAGTATTTGACATTTCCTCAGCGGGCGCTCTTCGACCCCATAGGCATTCGAAGGATGGTCCTTGAGACGGACCCCTACGGAAATTTCCTGCTGACCGGGTATGACTACGGCACAGGGCGCAACTGGGCGCGGCTCGGATTGCTTTATCTATGGGACGGCGTGTGGCAGGGCAAGAGGATGCTGCCCGAAGGCTTCGCCAAATTCGTGAGTACGCCCGCGCCTGCCTGGAGTCGGCCGACTTATGGCGGATTGTTCTGGTTGAATCGCACGCGGGAATGGAATCTGCCCGAAGACGCTTACTTCATGGCCGGAGCGGGCGGACAGCGAACTTTCATCATTCCTTCGCTCGATATGGTCGTCGTGAGGCTCGGCCATTTCCGCGGAGACCGCAGAGGGATGAGGGCGCTCAATGAAGCATTCAAGGAACTGACGGCAGCAATAAAACAGTGATGCGTGAGGGAAGCTGGGGAGCAGGGGAGCCATTCAGAAAGGATGAAGGCGGAAGGATGAAGGATGAAAGTAATCGTGATACGGTCGATT
>JAKEHD010000103.1 GCA_022615215.1 Blastocatellia bacterium | reverse complement strand
TTAGAGCTAATCGGGAAAGGGCGAGGGGCCTATTATCGCGCACCCTAATCGCGCGGAAACGCGCGCGCGCGTTTTAGAAAACGCGCGCGCGTTTATAGAAAAAGGCCGACTTGATATGGACATCGTAACTGATTATCTTCGCAGTATGATTTCAAAGCAGGTGGACGACCGCCGCCTTGTGCTCTGGTTCGACCCGGAAAAGCATTACTCGGACATAGTAGATAACCTGAGCCTCCCGAATACGAAAATAGCGCGCTATGAGGGAAGCTTCTTTGCTCTGCGAAACGAGATCGAACCCTTGATGGGAGCGGCAAGCCCGCCGCGACTGGTCATCTATGTGCCGATGGACCACGAAGCTACACACAATGCACTGATCGAAGCAGAGGTCGCCGGGGTGGTTATGAAACCCGGTCAGCAGCCGCCCGCGCGAAATACGAGGCTCTCGATAATCGCTCGCAACGCCTTGAAGCCCATAGTCGGCGAAGAGACGGCTACTTCTATTGAAAAGCAGGTAGAAGCGGGGAAGCTTGGATTGGATGATCTCAACAAGCTGGCCGAAAAAGGCGAAGGCATAACGAAGGGCGTCGTGTCGGTCATATTCGAGACAGGCAATCCCCAGGAAGTCGCCCTGGCCTTTCTTTCCAAAGAGAGCCTGGACGCAAAAATCAACAGCCGTGAAGCGGCCCGCGAACTTGCTGTTCTGCTCGAAAGCGCATTCGAGGTTGAATTGCCGGACGGAGAGAGTCTGGATGATTGGCGAGCGCGACTGGCGCGTCACATTCTCGCCGCTGACCTGATAGTAAACCTCCGGGGAGAAATCCCTTCTCAGTTAGCCACAGTCAAAATCGCATCAAGACCGGCGGCCCGTGAATCCTGCGTCACCCTGACGAGGAACTGGCGATTCAAGCGCGACCTGGGCGAAAGCTATGTCGCTCACTCTCTCAGAGTTGCTAAAGAGCTTGGATTGCAGGCGCTCGATTTCAATCAGGATCAGATTGCAGGCGTCGAAACTTTCCTTGAAGTGGAGCGGATGCTTCAACGACACATCGAGGCTGCGCTGTCAGACAGGGCTACGGACGAACTGGTGGAAACGGCAAAGAACAGGCAGTCCGGTTTCTGGTCGGAGCAGATGCCCGACGTACAGGCTCGATGGGCGCTGACAGGCGTGTGCGGGCAACTGATGATTGAAGCCGACCGAATAGAGAAGGAAATAAAAAACTCTTCGCCGGAGGTCGGAGACATATTCAACGCTTACACCGAAAGCGACCGTCCCTGGTCTTTACTCGACAGGCACCACAGGCACATGGAGCGGCGGTATCATAACTTCGACTTCGATTTGAATGAAAGTCATAAGGCACTGGAACAGCTTATATTGAAGGCCAGGAGCCGATACATGGAAGTAGCCTCTGCAATGGCGGAACATTTCTTGAGGAGCTATCAAAAAAACAGGTTTCGAATGCCCGGCGCGCTGCGGCAGGTAGAAATATTTGAGAAGAAGGTGAAACCGCAGGTTGCTGAAGAGAAGACGGCTTATGTATGGGTGGATGCCCTGCGATACGAGATGGCTTGCGAACTGGCTGAAACTCTTTCACCGGAATTCGATGTAAAAATCGAGCCTGCAATAGCGACGGTTCCAACTATAACCGAGATAGGCATGGCCGCGCTTCTCCCCGGAGCGCAGGAATCCCCCGGCATAGCTCCTGTAGCGAAAAGCAAGCTGGGGTTTGAAATCAAAGGAACCATCATCAAGGACCGGAAAGACCGCGTAAAATTCCTGAAGGCCAACGCCGACGCGGAAGTCTTCGACGCCAAACTCGATGATCTACTGCCCAAACCGAAAAAGAGAATACAGGATGGGATTCGTGATGCGGGTCTGGTCCTTGTGACCTCTCAGGAAATAGACAGCCTGGGCGAAGAAGAGAACCTGCATCTGGCTCGCCGTTACATGGATGATGTACTCCACCAACTGGGGCGAGGGATTCGGACTCTCAGAAAGGAAGGAGTGAAGGCTATCATTATCGCGGCAGATCATGGATATTTGTTCGGCGACGAGTTGGAGAGCGGAATGAAGATAGATGCGCCCGGCGGAGACACGGCAGACCTTCATCGCCGGGTATGGGTAGGGCGCGGTGGGACGGCTGATCCATCATATCTCCGTGCTCGTCTGTCGGATTTCGGGCTTGGCGGTGAGTTGGAGATTGCAGCCCCCTGGAATTTCGGCTGCTTCAAGGTGCAGGCAGGCGCAAAAGCCTATTTTCACGGAGGGCTGTCGCCACAGGAATTGATCATTCCGGTCATCACCCTCACGGTTAAGAAGATCGAGGGCCAGAGGCTCGCAGGCGAAGTGATATGGAAACTGATCCCCGGCAGCCAGAAAATAAGCACACGATTCTTCTCCGTTCAGGTCATAGGTACGGCAGCCGGTTTATATGAGCCGGTGCCTCCAAAGGTGCGCATGGAGATAAAGGCAAAAGATGAAATTATCTCGACTCCCATCAGCGCATCTTATGGATTCGAGGAGGGGACAGGGGACGTGCAACTCAGACTGGCCGAAGATGACCCTCGAACTATAGAACCGAACACGATAACTTTGATGATACCTGAAAAGACTTCGCAAAAGACCGTTACCGTACAACTGCTGGATGCGACGAGCGGAGCGAAGTTGTCTCAGTTAGAGAATGTAGAAATGACCATAGCGATTTGAGGTATTGACGTAATGCCTGGACTCGATCGAAAAGCCGCATCGGTATTTGCCGGAAAAGTAGTGCGCAAGGATCTCGTCAGGAAAGTGAAGGTCGGCGCAAATGTTCCGGTCTTCGTTCTCGAATATCTGCTCGGCAAATACTGCGCTACTGATGATTCGGTGGCTATTGACGCAGGTTTGAGAGTGGTCAATTCGACGCTGGCCGACAACTTCGTGCGTCCGGATGAATCGAACAAAGCACAGTCACTGGTTCGTGAAAAAGGCAAGCACACTCTCATTGATAAAGTTAAGGTCCGGTATCTATCGGACGATGACAAATACTGGGCTGAATTCGTGAACTTCGGCCATAAATACGTCCACATCCCTGAGCGTTACATCCGGGAATACGACAGGCTTCTGATGGGCGGCATCTGGGCTCAGGTGAACATACGGCATGAATATGATGAAACAGCGACCGGAAAGCGAAGCCCCTTTTGGATAGACGATATAAAGCCTATACAGCTTGCGAGCTTCGACCTGGAAGAATACCGGCAATGCCGCGTTCAGTTCACTACCGATGAGTGGATAGACCTACTGGTTCGCAGCACGGGGCTGGAACCTTCGCATTTTGACCGGCGGCTAAAGCTGCTCTTTCTGGCGAGGCTGATTCCGTTGTGTGAGCAGAATTTCAACCTCGTAGAGCTCGGACCGCGAGGAACGGGAAAATCCTACGCTTATCAGGAACTCTCGCCTTATGTGATTCTTTTGACAGGCCCAACTACGGTGGCGAACCTCTTTTACAACATGGCCACCGGAAAGATGGGGCTTGTTGGGTTGTGGGATGCTGTGGCGTTCGATGAGGTAGCAGACCTTCAAAAGATGCCGAAAGAGGTCATCACCACGCTCAAGACCTATTGCGAGTCGGGGACGTTCGCTCGCGGGAAGGATGCATTGTCGGGAACAGCATCTATGGCGCTGTTTGGAAACACGAACCAGCCGGTCGAGGTCATGGTGAGGTCGTCGCATCTCTTTACGCCTATGCCGGATATAATCCGAGAGGATATGGCCTTTCTCGACCGGATGCATTTCTATGTGCCCGGCTGGGAAGTGCCAAAGATGCGTATCGAATTTTTCACAGACCATTATGGATTCGTCGTGGATTACCTGGCAGAGGCATTAAGAGAGCTACGCCGCCATAATTTTACCGAGATGATAGATCATCATTTCTCTTTAGGCTCTCACCTAAATGCTCGTGACGTGAAGGCAGTTCGTAAAACTGTGGCGGGACTGATCAAGTTGATCCACCCGCATGGAGAAGTTTCGAAGGAAGAGATAGCCGAACTCGTGGAGCTTGGAGTGGAGGGCCGGCGACGAGTGAAGGAGCAACTCAAGAAGATGGGATCATTTGAATACCATCAAACATCATTCTCTTATATTGACAATGAGACTCGTGATGAACGATTTGTGGGTGTGCCCGAAGAAGGAGGCCGCAATTTAATCTCTACGGACCCGCTTGCTCCCGGATCAGTTTACACAGCGTCAGTGGACGATCAGGGAAAGGTAGGGCTGTATAGGCTTGAAGTTGGGTGCTCGCCCGGCACGGGAAGGCTGAAAATAGCGGGCGGTATCGATAGTACGATGAAGGAATCGATCCAGAGAGCCTTTGCTTATGTTCAGGGCCACAAAGTCGAGATGGGGATTGGCCGGGCCGTTGACACGACAGATTTTCATGTCGAAGCGATTGATTTGTTGAGCAACCACGTCTCGTGCGATGCCGGTATAGGGCTTGTGGCGGCGATTTACTCGATCATCAAAAAGCATCCGGCATTGCCAGGACTTTTGATCCTGGGCGATCTAAGTATTCAGGGGAACATCAAGGCGGTTCGTTCTCTCGCCGAGCCACTTCAGATGGGTATGGACAACGGCGCCCGACGCGCTCTGATCCCTATAGAGAACAAGCGCCATTTTCTGGATGTTTCAGCGGATATTGTGGAGCGGGTCGATCCTGTTTTCTACGGCGATCCACTGACCGCTGCCATGAAGGCATTGGGGATCAACTGATTCTCAAAGCGGTTTATCTTGCATTTCATCCTGGCTGTATCATCCTCGATCTGCCAATTCCAAACACCTAGCAAACTGAAGCATGAATATTCGATGGCGCTAAAGAACATACCTTGATTGCTATAGTCCTTAAGAAAAAGATTTTCTTGAATTCTATAGTTGCCGTTCATGTGCCTCACGTTTCAAAATGTCGATACCAAATAAATTCAATACAGAAGGAGGATCACATGAACGACATTTTCATCATATCGGTTCACGTCATCAGCGCGGGCTGTTCGATAGCCGCGCAAGTGGTTGTCCATGTCAAGATAGCGCCCGTAGGCTCAAACAATCGCCGGTCTCCTCGCACCCTCATCGGGATTGGCCTTGCGAGGGCCGATTTTTTCCGAATCTTCTGTCATAATACCGAGTCTTGCGCGTCTATACTTTTCATTGTCGAAATATAGAGGTAAACCCACATGGTTATCAGAGTGGAGAATATGAGCTTCACTTATGCGAAAGCGAGCGCGCCTGCCGCCAAGGACTTGAATTTCAGCATCGAGCGAGGCGAGATATTCGGCTTCCTCGGTCCTAGCGGAGCCGGAAAGTCCACTACACAGAAGATTCTGATCGGCCTGTTGCGCAATTACGAGGGAGCGGTTTCGGTGCTCGGCAAAGACCTTGCCTCCTGGAAATCCGACTATTACGAGCGCATAGGCGTCTCCTTTGAAATCCCCAATCACTATCTCAAGCTCACGGCCAGGGAAAATCTTTCATACTTCAGCGCGCTTTACAGCGGCCCTACAGAATCGCCGCAGGCTCTATTGGATATGGTGGGTCTAGGCGAAGACGGGCAGTTGCTTGTATCGCAGTTTTCAAAAGGCATGAAGAATCGCCTGACCGTGGCCCGGTCGCTGCTCAACAAGCCTGAACTCCTCTTCTGGGATGAGCCGACGGCGGGACTCGATCCCTCGAATGCGCGACGGATCAGAGAGATCGCCAAAGCGCAGAAGCAGGCAGGAAGAACCATCTTTCTCACCACACACGATATGGCTGTTGCCGACGAGCTTTGCGACCGCATAGCCTTTATTGCGCATGGCGAACTCAAGCTTATAGACGCGCCGCGCGAGTTGAAGTTGAAATACGGCGAGCCGCGGGTCATAGTCGAATACCGCGACGAGGGTCTGACGGCCAGACGGGAGTTTCCTATGGACGGGCTTGGGGATAACGCGGATTTTCTCAAACTGCTCCGCGGCGAAAAGGTCCAGACTATTCACACACAGGAAGCAACGCTCGAAGACATCTTCATAAGCGTGACGGGCAGGAGTTTATCGTGAAGCGATTGTTTGCGGCAATGGTT
>JAKEHD010000628.1 GCA_022615215.1 Blastocatellia bacterium | reverse complement strand
TCTTGAAGAAAGGAATCTTGAAGAAAGGAATCTTGAAGAAAGGAATCTTGAAGAAAGGAATCTTGAAGAAAGGAATCTTGAAGAAAGGAATCTTTATGCTCTCGCTCCTCATTGTCTTCTCCTCAATCGCCGGGGAATGTCTGCGTCACTTGCTACGGATTCCGTAGGCGAGTCCTTCGGCTTCTTCTTTTGTGAAATTTCCCGTGATGACGGCTTTGTCTGATATTTTGCTCTGCACTGAGGGCGCGCTTATGACCTGCCCGTCGAAAAGGATGGCTATTTGTTTCCCTATATTTTCCTCTGTGATTTTTTCCATCCTCCGAGCGCCCTCTTCGGTGAATTCGATCTGTATATCGTAGTTCGCTCCGGCGTAGCCTTCGACGGCGCGAGCTTCAATTATATCTGCATTGGTGATTATGGCTTCTTTGTGCAGATATATCTTCTCATCGCCATTTTGAATCATAGCCTCACTCAGCCCTTCTCCAGGCTCCCGCTCGGCGAGGCGTAATTCGAGCTTGACGGGCTTATGTTTCTCACCCGCCGACTGCTTAAACGGAGAAGCACAGGCCGACAGTAGAAGCGTTATCAGAAGAATTACTTTGATTGAGATCAGCATGTTGACTCTGCGAAAGCACTGAACCGCTAATTTACGGCGACAGGTTCATAACGAGCTTCAAACCTTTCTCCGCTATCCGACCGCATTCCCTCCCGACCGGCTCTCTGAGAGGTCGCGCATCCGCCCGACAGCTTATCATGCTGAAAGCGATGGATGCCAATAATACAAGATTGAGTAAATGTTCAGAATAGGAATGGGATTTCACCACAGAGCAACTATGTCAGAAGTCAAGAGTGAGCAGCAACATTTTGCGCAAAATGTTGCTGCTCACTCCATACGGCACAAAGATAGAGACGACTTTTCCGCTCGAAGCTGGCGCAGGTGCGCCTGCCGATGTAGAATCGGATTGCTCTCTCATAATAACCTCCTGTCAGGATCAAGTTCATCAGAGAGGAAATATCAGAGAGTGGAGAGCTTTTCAACCCTAAATGAGTTGAAAGGCTCTCTGATTTTCTCCCTATTTATGCGACACGCTCTAGCTAAGGAATGCCTAATCATAGAACTCGCTACGGTGGCAGACTCTGATAATGATGACTTCTTTGGCTGCATCATCGATCATATAGCCAATCCGCCAGTCGCCAACCCGAATCCGCCACACCCCTTCTTCGCTCTATACCTTGACGCATCCAGGTGGGCGCGGCTCATCGGCAAGTGTCATTATCGCCGTTACGATGCGATTCTTAACAGGCCGGTCCAGCCGCTTGATGTCTTTCTCAGCCCGCGAAGTGATCGTCACTTTATACATCGATCTCTCCGGCCTGGCGCATCTCTTCGACCATCTCCATAAACGGGCGGCGCGGCTCGTTCTTGCTCTCCCGTGCCACCTGGCCAAGATGCAAGTCTTCCATCATCTCTTCATACTCATCTATCGGGACTATTACGGCGGTCCTGTGGCCTTCTGAGTCGGTTATATATTGCACGCTCTTAATCATTGGCTCTTTTCCTGATTTCATATTCACCTGCCGGTTCACAAACCATCAAGCGGACTCAACGAATCACAGCTTCGATTTTATGCAAAGCTGATCATAGGAGCGAGTATCGTCGAAAGTGGCTTGCTCGTGTTTTCGACGCCCATTATAAAGCTGCATAGTCCCAACCGCAACCAGCCTTACGTGCAAATTTTCACACAAAACTGACTCACTGGCGCTCCTTTTGACAAAATCGATCTATGGCCTGGTCTTTGCGATGGAGTATGGACATGACGCGGTGGGAAACCGATTGAGCGAAAGCGGGATGGGTTTCAACGCATCGGCGGTCAATCGGACATTCAGCTATGACGATCTCAATCGGCTGACCTCGCTGACAGGCGACCCGTCAGGAGCGATCACGTTCGACTACGACGCCAATGGCAATCTCAGGAAGCAGACGCAAGCCAGCAGCATAGTCGACTATGAGTACGACGTGAGAGACCAGCTAAGACGGGTGATGAACGGGAGCAGCGAGGTAGCGAGCTTCGATTATGATTTCGAGAGAAGGAGGCCGAAGAAGAGCACAGGGGGCCAAATCAGACGGCCAAATCGGGCCGATTTAGAATACCGAAATCACGCGTAGCATTCGCATCTCGGTCTTGTTCTTGCAAATATCATTTTCCAATCTCTCCGCAGTCGAGTAATATAATGGCGTTCTCCGCAGGCAGCCCCGCCTTTTCAGATTGCGCATTTCCGGTCGCGGATCGATAATCTGAAATCCGATAATCCAATTCGAAAGTCGAGCGAGACTGTGGCTGCTGAAACTGAACTCGTGAGTTCCGCCGGACGCGATTTCGTCGAACTGAGCGAAGATGTATCTCACTCTCGTTTGTGGAATCGCGATCTTGCGCCCACCACCATCTCTCAACGCACCTGGACGACTTATAACATCGCCGCTCTGTGGATAGGCATGTCGGTCGTCATCACCACATACACGCTTGCGGGCGGATTCATACAGCAGGGAATGAACTGGTGGCAGGCGATGCTGACCATACTGCTCGGAAACTCGATAGTGCTCATACCTATGATACTCAACGCGCACGCCGGGACCAAGTACGGCATATCGTTTCCCGTATTGTGCCGAGCGAGTTTCGGCACAAGGGGCGCAAATATAGCCGCAATCGCGCGGGCGCTTGTCGCCTGCGGATGGTTCGGCATTCAGACCTGGATAGGCGGCACCGCGCTCGACGGTTTGATGAGTGCTATGTGGAGCGGATGGGCAACGGTCGCGGGCCACGAATTCATAATGTTTGCGATCTTCTGGTTGATACAGTTGGCGATAATAGCTCGCGGTATAGAGGGCATAAAGTACCTCGAAAGCTGGTCCGCGCCCCTTCTGCTCGCGGGAGGCGCGGTGTTGCTATGGTGGGCCGCTACGGAAGCGGGCGGCATGGGGCGCGTGCTCGACTCGACCGCACTGCTTCAAAGTCTCGACCCTGCAAAACCGCGCCCGTCCTTCTGGCGGATTTTTCCTCCCGCTCTCACGGCGAGCGTCGGCTACTGGGCCACGCTCAGTCTCAACATTCCCGACTTCACACGCTATGCGAAGAGTCAGCGATCACAGGCGCTCGGCCAGGCGCTTGGGCTTCCGCTCACGATGACCGCGTTTGCGTTCATAGGCGTGGCGACCACTTCGGCCACAGTCTTGATTTATGGCGAGGCAATCCCCGACCCTGTGAAACTCGTGGGTCGGTTCGATAGCATAGCCATCGTGGTGTTTGCGACCGTAGTGATATTCGCCGCGCAGATTTCAACCAACATGGCTGCAAACGTCGTATCGCCGTCGAATGATTTTTCTAATCTCAATCCCCGGCGCATATCTTATATCACAGGCGGGCTGATAACGGCGGTCATAGGCGTGTTGATGATGCCCTGGTATCTCTATCGCAATGCCCAGGCATACATCTTCACCTGGCTGCTCGGATATTCGGCATTGATGGGGGCGATAGGCGGAATACTGATATGCGACTACTGGGTGATTCGCCGACAGCGGTTGTCGCTCAAAGACCTCTTCCTGGAAAAGGGTCTCTACACTTACGAGAACGGAACGAACTGGCGGGCGGTCACGGCATTCGCTGTCGGGGTCGCGCCCGTAGTGCCGGGTTTTCTGCGCGCGGCGACGACTCCCGGCGGCTCGGTTGCAAACCCCTCTTTCTTTGATAACATATACACTTATGCATGGTTTGTAACCTTCGGCCTGAGCTTCGCGGTTTACTACGCGCTGATGCTCTCTGATAGAAAATCCGTCGGGGCCGAATGAGAAATATTTGACCGAGAAGAACGTGAGGCGAAGAGCAGATCGACACGAATCCACGAGCTTTTATTTATGAGCAGCCGAAACCGCCTGACCATGATAGCTAACGCACGCAACAGATCATTCCTCCCGATTTCGCTGATTGTAACGCTCTCGTTGTGCGCGGGCGCGATGACGACAGCGGCCCAGGTGCCTGTGCCAAGCGCGCGCGCGCCTGAGAGCCTCCTTTCGGAACTCAAGAGCGATGACGCAGTGGTGAGGCGCGCGGCAGCAAATCAACTCGGCAGCCTGCGCGCTCGCGACGGGGTTCGCCAACTCATAGCGGCGCTCGCGGACAAGGACGTTACCGTGCGCGAGGCCGCTGCGTTCGCGCTCGGACAGATCGCAGACCCTTCGGCTACCGAGCCTCTCGTTCGCGCTCTCACAGATAATGACTTCGAAGTGCGCGCGTCTGCGGCCTTCGCGCTCGGCATGCTCGGAGGCTCTAAAGCGACCGAAGCCATTTCGTTCGCCCTCGCCGATGCGGACCCGGCCGTGCGCGCGTCTGCCGCTACGGCGATTGGACTCATGCGAGACGAAGGGGGCGTTGATGAAATAATCGAGTTGCTCAACGACTCTTCTTTCGACACGCGCTATGATGCCGTGTGGGCGCTCGGACAGATAGGCACGCCCGATGCCATAGACCATCTGAGGGTCGCGCTCGTCGGCCTCGATGCGCTTAGAATGAGCGAGCCGCTGCGCGAAGTCTTTCGCCAGACGGTCCAGAATTCGATTGAGAACATAAGATTCCTGAATGACGCGGAGATTGATTCATCAGGCCGACCGCGACCCGATGCGACGGCAGGCGGGAAGAGCAAAGGCGAGCAAAACCGGGCCGTCAGCATTTTGAAGACCGTAGCGCCCGCCCCTACGGAACGAGCATTGCGCTTTCGCGTGAGCGGCACGGTGGGCGCGCGCGTGCTCGTCTCGACGAGCGGCCGTCCAACGCGCGCCTACGTCACCCGACGGCTCGGCTACGGGCTGGACCAGCGCGCCGTCGAAGCCGTTATGCAATACAGGTTCGATCCGGCTGTGAGAAACGGCATATCGCAGACAGGTTGGATCGATCTTGATATAAAATTTTAAAAGTCCGTCGTCCGTCGTCCGTCGTCCGTTGTCGCCGGTTGGTATGCAACGGACCACGGATAACTGACAACGGACGATGGGAGTGAAGATATGGCAAGAATCGTCAAGTGCGGATTGATACAGGCCGCGAATGCCTGCTCGGTTGATGAACCCATTGAAAAGATCAAGCAGGCGAATGTTGAAAAAGCCATCGGATTTATAGAACAGGCAGCCCGCGAGGGCGTGCAGATACTCTGCATGCAGGAGGTCTTCACGACGCCTTACTTCTGCGCGGAGCAGGAGCCCCGATGGTACGAAGCGGTCGAGCGTATACCCGAAGGGCCGACCGTGCGATTGATGCAGGAGGCGGCGAGAAAACATGGCATGGCTTTGGTCGTCCCTATCTATGAAGAAGAGATCACGGGCGTCTATTACAACACGGCTGCCGTTATAGACGCGGACGGCAGCTACCTGGGCAAGTATCGCAAGAACCACATACCGCATTGCGGGCCGGGATTCTGGGAGAAGTTCTACTTCAAGCCCGGCAACCTCGGCTACCCGGCCTTCGACACCGCGTTCGCCCGCATAGGTGTTTATATTTGCTATGACCGTCACTTCCCGGAAGGCGCACGCGCCCTCGGGCTTGCCGGAGCCGAAATAGTCTTCAACCCTTCGGCTACGGTCGCGGGGCTTTCGGAATACCTCTGGGAGCTTGAACAACCTGCGCACGCGGTCGCAAACGGCTATTTCGTGGGCGCGATCAATCGAGTGGGCCACGAGCAGCCCTGGGACATAGGCGAGTTCTACGGCAAGAGCTATTTCTGCAATCCGCGCGGCAAGATAATCGCTCAGGCCGCGCGCGACAGGGATGAGCTTGTAGTTGCTGACCTCGACCTCGATCAGATTCGCGAGGTGCGCAACGTGTGGCAGTTCTATCGCGACCGCAGGCCCGAAACTTATGACCCGCTCACCGCGCAATCATAGCGACAGGGAGATTCGGAAAGGATGAAGACCAGAGCGAAGTACAGGATTCATCCTTCACCCTTCATCCCTCATCCTTTCCGAACGGAGGATACAGATGCTCGAATTCGCAATCACATTCAAACCCGACATGCCGCACGAGCGGATAATCGCCCTGTCCGAGCAAGCCGAGGGCGCGGGCTTCGCTTATTTATGGATATTCGATTCGCACGTCTTATGGCAGGAGCCGTATCCGCTGATGACGCTTATGGCCGCAAACACACGGCGCATGCGAATCGGCACATGCGTGACCAACCCTGCCGTCAGGGATGCGACCGTGACCGCAAGCCTGCTTGCAACGCTCAACTGTATATCGGGCGGGCGCATGGATCTCGGCATAGGCCGGGGCGACAGTTCGCGCCGAGTGATGGGCAAAAAGCCCACGACGCTCGCCCGGCTCGAAGAGACGGTCTCAGTGATACGCGACCTCTGCGCCGGAAAGCAGATCACTTATGAGGGAGGCGAGATACAGATGGCCTGGGCGACAGAGGGCGTGCCCCCCGTGTGGGTCGCGGGCTACGGGCCGAAGGCGCTCCGGTGTGCGGGCCGCGTGGGCGACGGGGTGATATTGCAATTCGCCGACCCGCATCTGATCAAATGGTGTCTGGGATTCGTGCGCGAGGGCGCAGAGGAAGCGGGGCGCGATTTCTCGAAGATTCGTGTTATGAGCGCCGCTCCCGTATGGGTGTCGGAGGATCTTGCGAAAGCGCGCGAACGGGTTCGATGGTTCCCCGCAATGGTGGGCAATCACGTGGCCGACCTTGTATCGCGATATACGCCCGAAGAACTTCCCGAAGAGTTGACTGCATACATACGCCGGCGCAAGGGCTATGACTATCTGCATCACGGCGAGGTCGGAAGCTCGAACGCGGATTTCGTGACCGACGACATAGTAGACCGCTTCGCCCTGGTCGGTCCCGCTTCAGAACATGTGCGACGCCTCAGAGAGCTTGCTGAAATCGGCGTCACTCAATTCAACATATATCTCATGTGCGGCGACGAAGAGGAGACCGTCGACATATACGGCCGCGATGTCTTGCCCGAACTGATCGAACCGAATTCGCCCTGGTAAAGCGTTGCCTCGATTCGAAATAGTTTTCCAGGGCGCATTCGCTACAACACAAATAGCCATAATTATTGACAAAGCATGCCCGGCATATTAGACTGGGGGCGTTGTCTGTTGTTTCGACCGTTACCGATAAAGGCACACCAGGAGCGATCCTGGGTCGCAAAGCCATGGTCTTTGAAAGGATGAAGGATGAAGGCGGAAGGATGAAAGTGAAGCGAGGTTTTATTCATCCTTCATCCTTCATCCCTCATCCTTCAAAGAATGTCTGGCTGCCGAAGTGAGGTTGAAAAAAGGCTCCCATCCGAATTTTCAACTCCACTCCGATATGCTCCCCGCCCCGGCAAGCGATACGAATTCGACTGAGAGCGGCGCTTGGGCTTCTGATGCAGGCGCCCGCTCCGGTCGGCGGTCTTGAGAATCGGAGGGTAAATGAGATTATCTGTTCTCCTAATTGCAATCATTTCATTGGGATTCATCACGGGCGAAGCCCGCGCGCAGGAATTGAGCACGCCGGCTAACGACGAGACCGGCGCTAATGCGAGAACGGAGCCTCAACGCACACCCATGATGGTGGTTTACGAGACCCGTGCGACGACCGGCCCAAAAGCCGCGACGCCGTCTGCCGGAGATTCAAAGGCCGCGCCCTCAAAACCGGGAAGCGAGAACAAGAAAGAAATCTTTAAGCCGACTGCGGACGGCGCAAAAACAGATTCAACGCCTGCCGCGTCCAAAGCGCCCAACCCGCTCGTCATACCGGCGGCAGGCTCTGCTCCGATCAAACTCGACACGAGCGGAAATCCCGCCTACGACGAAATTGTGATGAAAGCGGCGGCACGCCACGGCGTGGACCCCAATCTCATATTCGCGGTGATGCGACAGGAATCGGGCTTCAACTCGCGCGCCCGCTCTTACAAGGGCGCTTCGGGGCTTATGCAATTGATGCCCGCGACCGCGCGCAGATTCGGAGTGACGGACATTTTCGATCCGGCCCAGAACATAGAGGGCGGCACTCGCTACATGCGCTTTTTGTTAGACATGTTCAACGGCGATGTCGAGCTTGCGCTCGCAGGTTATAACGCAGGTGAAGGCGCTGTCATAAAATCCGGCTATAGAGTGCCGCGCTATCGAGAGACGCAGAATTACGTTCAAGTTATTTCAGCCAGGTACGGCCGGACAAAACACAAGGCTAACGCGGCCAAATCCTCCGAACCGGTCAAGCCCGTGGCCCCGGATGCGTTACAGTTTTCCGGCGGAAGCAGCAGCCGTCTCTCGAATAACTATTGAAAATAGCGGCCTGCAATATTGGAATATCGGCCGCGGAACCTGAACAAAAAATTTGCCGACCGACCCCCTCCTCTCACGCGCCCCGCTTACTGTTGTGTTGCTCGCCGATTGGTGTATACTAGGCGGGCAACGCCGAAATTGAAAACGCCATAGTCGCTGATGGTTCCAGACTGAAGTTTTAAACCAGTCCCCTTTTAGAAGCTACCCCCAATTTAGTCGATATATTATGCGCAAGTTACCGCGCAACAAAATAGCAACAGGTGTAGTCGTCTCCGTGCTGATCTTTTGCCTGACGGCGCGCTCTACCCTTAATGCAGCCGACCCGGACGCTTCGCTTTCAAACCGCCCGCGCTCGCTCGTCGAAGACCTCTTCCAGCACGCCCGTGACCTTGCGCACGCCTTGCACGAGCGGCCATACGATTCGCGCAGCCGGAGCGAATACCTGCGCATCCTCGACGCATACAATCAGGTGATACGCCTCGATAGCGACCCTTATCTGTCGGCCACCTCGCTCGCCCGGCGGGCGGAGCTTCAACGCGAGATGGCCGATGCGACGGGCGACGGGGCGCTCTACGCGCAGGCCATCGAATCGTTTCGCCGAATCGTCGCCGAGCGCCCGCACAGCGCCTTCGTGGGCGACGCGCTTATAAACATCGCGCAGATATACGAAGAAAATCTTCAAGACCTGGACGGCGCGGCCGCTGCATACAGAGAACTGATTCAATACTTTCCTACTTCAGTGCTTGCGCGCGAAGCGCGGGCGGTGCTCCTGCGCTTCGAAGAGCAACTCAAAAATCGGCCCGTAGATGTCATGGTTTCGGGAGACACTTCCTCCGCCAGTCAGAGTTTTTATGAGGCGTTTCCGGGCGCGCGGCTGACCAACGTGCGCAACTTCAGCGGGCCGGACTATGCGCGCGTGGTGATAGACTTGTCGGACGCGACCGAACACACCGGAAGACTATCGGGCGAAAATCAGTTGAGCATCAGGCTCGATAACGCGATCATCTCGCCTTCGCTTTACGGTCGGCGTTTCATAGTCGGCGACTCGAACTTGCTCAAACGGATAATGGTAAAAGGGGAAGCGCCCGCGCCATCGGGAATGGGCACAGTCCAATCGCAAGGGGCGCAGATCGAAATCGAAGTCGGTTCGCTTTCGGATTATTCTATATTCAAATTATCGGGACCGGAGCGCATAGTCATAGACCTTCACGCCGCAGGCCGGGACCAGAAGCCTCGCTACTTGCACAATGAAGATTCGGACAGCAATTCAACAGAAGAAGGAAATCTTTATCGAGAAAGAAATCCTTATCGAGAAAGAAATCTTTATGCCGACGCTCGGCCGACTCCCGCCGGAGAACCCTCTCCTGCGCGCCCGGCCAGGGGTGAGAGATCAGGCTCGTGGCGCACGCAGCAGCCTTTGCTCTCGCTCCCTGAAATAACGGATCCAATACTGCCGCCTTCCGGGGCCGCGCAACTCGCAAACGCGCTCGGAGGGAAAGACGCCGACTCGCCCATCAAATGCATAGTCATAGACCCAGGTCACGGCGGTCACGATACGGGGACTATAAGCTCAGGCGGAATGCGCGAAAAAGAGCTTGTGCTGGATGTGGCCCTGCGATTGAGAAATTATATAAAACGCGCGTACCCGGATATCGAAGTCATAATGACTCGTGAGACCGACCGCTTCATAGCTCTCGAACAGCGAACCGCCATAGCCAACTCGCGCCGGGCAGACCTCTTCATCTCCATTCACGCAAATGCAAGCCCGTCGCGCATCGCATCGGGCGTGGAAACTTACTTTGCAAGCCCTGACCGCGTGAAGTCGGAAGACCAGGCATCCGAAAGTAAAGAGCAGCCCGTGCCGGCGAGCGATATGGCAGCGAAAACAGAAGCTAAATCGGTCGAGCCTATAATGGCGAGCGTATCTGCGGGCGGGCGGGTCGCTCAGTCGCGAGAGCTTGCGCGTTACATACAGGCGGGGCTTGTGCGCGGAATAGGAGCGACCTCGCCGCGCGCAGCCTCTAATCGCGGAGTCAAGCACGCGCCCTTCGCCGTGCTATTGGGCGCGGACATGCCCAGCGTGCTTGCCGAAGTCTCTTTTCTATCGAACCCGAATGAAGAGGCATTGCTGCGAACCGCCAGTTTCCGCGGGCGAATCGCCACATCCATATTCGCAGGCCTGAGTTCTTACCTGAAGAAGATGCGCGCAGCCCAGTCAAAAGCCGAAGCGAAATCAAAGAAACCGGATTCGGATCAGAAGCCAGGGGCCGGGGAGCTTGGGAAAGGATGAAGGATGAAGGATGAAGGATGAAAACAAGATCCCGGTATCCGGTTCATCCTTCATCCCTCATCCTTCATCCTTCAAAACGCCCTTTCCTTTCTCGCTCATCAAGAGTTTTTGTTCGGAGCACAAGCTTCCAGCAAGCGGCGGGCCTCTTTGGCCCAGACGATCAGAGGATGCTCTTCGTCGTATATTTCGAGCCTCATCCGCGCCGTGTCCCCATTTATCCAGAAGCTATGAATCACGGGATGCAATATGACGACGGAGCCGGATGGGGGAACCGAGAAGGATAATTTTTTATACCGCTCGAACATCCCCGCGACCGCAGGGCAATTCCTTTCCGTCAATCGCCATTCTTTGAACTTCAGTCGTTTCTTGATTCTCTCGATGCTTTCAGCAGGGTCTTTGCGATGGAGCGCCATCAGTTGATCGTAAAGGGAAGCAGTATCGGCCGCGCGCACGATGACCTCTATGGGGTTGCCTTGATAATCCTTGATGAATGAAAACGAGTATTCCGGGGCGTCCGTGTGGACTTCTCTGTGCATACGGAAACTGACCACATATCCGGGCTTCTGCTCAAGGGGAAGGACTTCATCGAGAACCTGTTTATAATGCCTGTTCATCCAATCCCAATCGCGTTCATCAAAAGGAAGACTTTTTTCATCTTGCGCGCGGCTTTCCGTGACGGCCATCAAGCACAAGGAGAGGGCGGCGAAGATAATTTTGATTTTCGGCAATTGCATAAACCCTTTCGAATAAGTCGCATGCGATGAGTAAAAGGAAAAAGTTCGGATGCCGAAATAAACCGGCACTTTTTACTTTTGCCTTTTGCCTTCGGCCTCGTCACCGCTTTGCGCCTATATCGCTCAGGCTCACGAGGCCCACTATGAACCCCTTCGAGTCGAGCACGACGGCGCGGCCCAGCCCGTTGCCCGCTAGTATCGACTGCGCTTGCGCGAGGGTGGTCGTAGAGCTTATGAACATCGAAGCGTCGACGGGGCGCATACAATCGCTCGCTTTCAGGCGCGGCCACTCGTCGCGCGGCACCGCTTTCAACTCTTCGAGCATCAGAAGGCCGTGTAATCTCTTATCGCGCGCCACCGGAAAGCTCGTGTGATGATTGTTGGCAAGCACATCGTCTATGAAATCCTTGACCATCATTTCGGGCGGGACCAGCACCACATCGCGGTTCATAACGTCTTCGATAGTGCCGCGTTTGACCTTCCAGACCCCGTAAGCGCGACCGTCGGCCGTGCCGAGCATAAAGGCGATTATCAGGCCGACGATGATGCTCCATACTCCGGTTATCCATTCCCTGTAGAGAAAAAAGTATATCCCTGAGACTACGAGCGCGAGCGCTATCATAAATCCCGCGCGCACGGCCGATGCGGTCGCGGCGCGGAAGTTTTTATTCAACTTCCACAGTATCGCCCTCAACACGCGCCCGCCATCGAGCGGCAGGCCCGGCAATATGTTGAAGCCCGCGAGGAACCAGTTGACGAGTCCCAAGTGGCGAAGAACCTGACCCGTAGCCAGGTAGCTTGTGCCGAAGAGCAGATAGTGATCGGCCAGAAAGAATATGGTCCCTATGATGAAGCTTGCCGCCGGGCCGACCACTGCGATCTTGAATTCCGATGAAGGGCGCGCAGGCTGGCCTTCGAGCGAGGCGAGACCCCCGAATATGTACAGGGTGATATTTCCCGTGCCCAGCCCCTCGACCCTCGCCATAAGCGCATGCGCAAGCTCGTGTCCAAGCACGGAGATGAAGAGCAATATGGTTGTTATAAAACCGAGCGTCCAGTATTGATAGAGCGGCAGGCCCGGCACCTCGCGCGGCAGATAAGAGGCTATAACCCAGGCGTAGAGCGGAAAGACCGGAAGCCAGCTATAATGCGCGCGAACAGGTATGCCGAATATGCGGCATATATGAAACGGTTTCGTATCGATCAGCTTGATCTTCATAATCCGATCCGCGCTTAAAGATTTCTTTCCTCTAAAGCTTTCTTTCTTCGGCGTCCAAAAAGAGTTTACATTCAGCGGCCGTCCCGCTCAAGCAGATGAACATCTCTCGGTTGCTGATCTTGCAAGGGGTGCGGTTCTCAAAAATCGGTCGAACACTGAATTAGGATAGATATACTACGCGCGGAGCCGGCACGAAAGTTTTTCCAGAGAGGAACGCATATTTGGAGTGCGCCGACCCTGGCGGCGCTTTGGATGCACCAGAAGTTAGGCAAAAACTGAAACTCCATGCG
>JAKEHD010000627.1 GCA_022615215.1 Blastocatellia bacterium | reverse complement strand
GTCGAAAATCAGCGCAGATTTCACGAGTCTACCACAACATATTGTGCTGACGATTCGGCCCCTCTACTAAATGAGCCGGTGAACGCTTACGAAATCTTTATGTGAGGCTCGGTTTTTGCCTGACTTTGGCGAGGAGGACCATCACAAGGAAAAGTTTCATCCTCTACCGTCGCAGTATAACAGCGATAATCCGCTGCCTATAAAGCGCGGTACCGGCTGATGACCTCATAGCTCGAAGTAATATCGCATCCTGCGGCAGGTTTGAGACGGTCTCCTTCAAACCGGGCGATAACGACAGTAAGGCTGTCATCTCCGCCGCGCTCCGCCGCCCGCTCCATCAGCCGCAGGCAGGCATCTCTGAGGCTTGCGGTTTCATGTACCGCGCGCATCATCTCCAATGGCGAGACATTATTGTATAACCCGTTGCTGCAAACGAGCAGGTGATCATCGCGGTTGAGTTCCACCGAAGTCATCGCCACCTGCACACGGGGCTGAGTGCCGAGGGCCTGGGCGATCTTGTTCCGCAGTGACGGTCCTATTTTTTCGAGGTCATCGGTTCCTGCATCGGCGAAGATCTGTGCGAAGGATTGATCTACGGTGAGTTGCTTGATCCTTTCCCCTCTTATCAGATATGCGCGGGAATGGCCTATCTGAGCAATGTATGCCGTTGACTCATGAATCAGCGCGGCGGTCAGGGCCGCCCCCATGCCTCTGAGACCGGGCGAAAGACCTGCGTGGTTCCATATACGGTAATTGGTCATCTCCACGGCCAGCCTCAAACGTTGATGAGGGCTGAGGCTCTGCGGCATTTCGGCGAGCGATTCACGTAAGGTCAGGACGGCCAGTTCGCTGGCTACCTCTCCTGCCGCAGCGCCGCCCAATCCATCGGAGACGGCCACGAGGCTCCCGCATGCTCCGATTCTGTGAGTGGTCACATCCGGTCCCAGTCCCCAATTGCCTGTCGTCAGGTCGGTCACTAAAAACGCATCATCGTTTCTGTGGCAATTGCGCCCGGCACTGGTCCGGGCGAATACCGACATCGTAGTCCCGCTCGATTGACGCCTCGTCGAAATAGCCATCGGATCAGTCTCATTTCCCCCATAATAGTCAACATCTCTGGTTCCAAGTGTAGTTCGCATTTCTCCATCCTTTCCATTCATCAGTGTTGAAAGTGGCCGTCACGGCCGCTTCACTCGATAAAGCGACACCCGTAGGCGGATTCCCTCACGCAAATGAAAAATATTCAGTACCCCTGTAGAAGGCATAAAGATTCCTTTTTCTTCTGTGCCTTCCACTGTAAGCGAGGGGATGCAAAAATTTACGGCGGGTGGAGTCCACAAGCAGGTCATAAGCCAGGGTGCTCCTGTAGCAGGAGCACCCTGGCGACAGCTATTCGATGGCAGAGTATTTATTCCAACGGTTATTTATACCAGTTGATCGTTACCGTGCGGCCTTTGAACTGGTCTCTGGAAAGACCCTTGGTTGCCATGTGCGTGTGAACGCCGAGAAACTTGGCGGTCCAGAACTCGATTCTGATATCGGACGAGAGATCATTTATCGGGATAAGGAGCTTTTGGTCGCCCGGTCTGTACCTGGCGCTCTCCCTCTCGATCAGTTTCGCATTGCCAAAGCGGTCAAACACTTTGATCGCCGTCCACCAGTCGAGGTTCGTGTTAAAGACGATCGTAGCATAGCCCGCTGTGCCGCCTTCGGCGCTTCGAATCGTGACATTCTTGCCTTCTATACTCACCGTCTCATTGATGGGCGGCAAGCGGCGGCCTTCGGCGGGGTCTGTGTCCGGGAGACCTTCTTTCCAGACGAACCTGACGACGCGGCCTTCAAAGTCCTCTGTACGGTAGGTTTCAGTCTTTATATATGTATGAACGCCGAAAAGTTTGGCTTTCCAGAATTCGAGATTGAAGGTTTCGCCCAGGTCGCTGCTGTTGATGACGATTGTGTCTTTATCTCCGACGTATGCTCCGTCTTGCTGTTCGATAAGGTTATCATCATTCACCTTGAGCATTTTCCACCATGTGCCGTCGGCATCGAGTTTGATTTTAACCTTGCCCGGCTCTCCGCCACGATTGGTTTCCAGAACCTGCACACGGTCGCCGTCGACGTAAATGTTGGGCAGGTTTTTGCCACTGGTTATGGGAGCAGCGGGCCTCGGTCTACGTCTCAACCTCTGCGCATTTGCGCCCGGAGCGGCCGCTACCAGGAAAGCAGCTATCAAAAGAGCGCAGGTAACTGACCATAGCTTTGAGTGATTCTCGCTTCGCTCACTTCGTCCTTTTGAAAAAAGTCTTTTCATCATCTTTATCCTCCTGAATGGTTATAGCTTTATCGCATCTCGAATCCATAGCGAGTCGCGGTGAAGCTTTCATTTCGATTCGCATCCTTTCCATCCATCATCATCGAGGGATGGCATCTTTCCGACCTCGCCCTATTAAGCGACACCCGTGAGCGGATTCCCTCACGCGGGTGAAAATATTTTTGAGCAGTCACGCGCTCTGGCTTATGGGCTGAGCGGCCGGGGCTGACAGACTTCATTTGACGACCAGCGATTCACTTTATAGAATTCATCTCTGTGATGAGAGAAGACCGGCTTTCAGATTAGAGGCTTGACGGCGGCTCTCTCACTCGCGCTCATAACCCGGCCTCTGATTCAATGGCGCGCCTGCAATAGGTCTCCGGCAATCCGATCGCTTTGCTCCACAAGGCAAATCCAAAATGCCGGTCGCTCGATTCGCTGACAATCCCTGTACGGATTCGCTAATCCAGGAGGGACACCATGACGCCTGAACGATGGCTTCGCCTCGAAGAGTTGTTCGATAAAGCGGTTGAAATGGACTCCGAACGGCGGGCGGCTTATCTCGATCAAGCCTGCGCCGCTGATATAATCCTACGCCGCCAGGTCGAATCCCTAATCATCTCCGGTCAGGAAGCCGGCTCTTTCATCGAAGCCGCCATTCACAATGCCGCCGGGTTTGTCGCCGATAGCGAAATCCTCCCTGCCGCAGAACAACGCATAGGTTCCTACAAACTCGTCAGAGAGCTTGGCCGGGGAGGGATGGGCGCGGTCTACCTGGCCACGCGCGACGACGACGAATATCAAAAACAGGTCGCAATCAAGCTTGTTCGCACAGAGCTTGGCAGCAGCGAGATGCTGCGCCGCTTTCGCTCCGAACGCCAAATACTCGCCGACCTCGATCACCCAAATATCGCTCGCCTCCTGGACGGCGGCACAACCGGCGCGGGTGGACCCTTCGTCGTCATGGAATACATCGAAGGCGAGCCGATTGATGAATACTGTGATCGCAACAGCCTTACAACCGCCGAGCGGCTGAAACTCTTTCGCAAAGTCTGCTCCGCAGTCGAGTACGCTCACAAAAATCTCGTCATCCATCGCGATATCAAACCCGGCAACATCCTTGTGACCGCAGACGGCGAACCCAAGCTGCTCGACTTTGGCATTGCCAAACTCTTGAAGACCGATCAGCTTCTCCAGACTGCCGTTGAAACACGGGCAGGCGTGCGGATGATGACGCCCGAATACGCAAGCCCGGAACAGGTTCGAGGCGAGGCGACCACGACAGTCAGCGATGTTTATAGCCTGGGCGTGGTGTTGTACGAGTTGTTGACCGGTCATAGGCCATATCGGTTCAAGACATACCTGCCGCAGGAGATAGAGCGAGTGATATGCGAGCAGGAGCCTGAAAAACCGAGCACCGCAATCACTCACCAATTGGAAATAGCCGAGACCGGCGGCGGCGCAAGCAAAAATATGACTGCCGAAGCCGTGAGCCGGAGGCGAGCGTGTACTACCGAAAAACTCCGCCGCCAACTGAGTGGAGACCTCGACCGAATAGTGCTCATGGCCATGCGCAAAGAGGCAGAGCGGAGGTATTCGTCTGTCGAGCAGTTCTCTGAAGACATACGCCGCCACCTGGAAGGGCTGCCGGTGATAGCGCGAGGAGACAGGCTCTCCTACAGAGCGCAGAAGTTCGTCGAGCGGCACAGAGCAGGCGTGATTGCTACGGCGGCAGTGATCTTATTGATAGCTGCATTGATTGGGTTTTACACCGCGCGGCTTGCGAGCGAACGCGACCGGGCGCAACTCGAAGCGACGAAGGCAGAGAAGGTATCGGAATTCCTTACGGGGCTGTTCGAGGTCGCAGACCCCGGCCAATCGAAAGGCGAGACGATAACGGCGAAAGAACTGCTTGACCGCGGCGCGAAGAGGATAGAGCAGGAGCTTGCTGACCAACCTGATATCCAGGCCGAGATGATGACCGTGATCGGAAATGTTTATCGCAATTTGGGGAGTTTAGACGAATCGAAGCTCCTGTTGGAAAAAGGATTGGAAATCAGGCGGCGGCTCTATGGCAATAAACATCCCCATGTAGCTGCAAGCCTGAACAGTCTGGGAAACTTGCTTCGAGAAAAGGGAGATTACGATGAAGCTCAATCGCTCATTCGCGAGGCTCTGGCGATAAGGCGCGACCTCTACGGCCCGCGGCATCCTGAAATAGTCGGCAATCTGAATGACCTTGCGACATCCCTGTATTTCAAGAGCGACTACGCGGCAGCCGAGCCGCTATTTAGAGAAGCGATTGAAATGGGGCGTGATCTGTTCGGGCGCGAGCACAGGGAGGTTGCCAAAGGAATGAATGAACTGGGACTACTGTTAAAAGCAAAAGGCGATTATGAATCCGCCGGCCCGCTGCTGCGCGAATCACTCTCGATACGCCGCAAACTGCTTGGAGAAGATCACACGGATGTCAGCGACAGCCTCTTCAATCTGGCCCAGTTGCTCGAACTCAAAGGTGATTATATGGAAGCGGAACAGACCTACCGGCAAGCGCTCTCGCTCGACCGCAAGCTATACGGCGAGCGCCACCCTTACGTCTGCTCAGACCTGACGAACCTCGCGAGACTTCTGCACATCAAGGGCGATTTTGAGGCTTCCGAACCGCTCTTTCGACAATCGCTCGAAATGCGGCGCGGGATCGTGGGCGAAGAGCATCCCGACATCGCCACCGATATGCATTATCTCGCGTCGCTGTTGCTCGATGAAGGGAAGCTTGACGAAGCCGAAAGCCTGTTTCGCCAGGCCTTGACCATGAGGCGCAAGATACTCAGCCCGAAACACCGGAACGTCGCCGACAGCCTCAATAATCTGGCCGTTGTGTTTCTTGAAAAAGGGGATTATCAGAAGGCGGAGCCTCTCCTCAAAGAGGCGCTCGAAACAAGGCGTGAAGTTCAGGGAGAAAGCCACACGGAAGTGGCCCAGTGCCTCACCAACCTGGCAAGGATCAAACAGGCTGAAGGTGATATGGACGAGGCCGGGCGAATATATAGTCAGGCTCTGGAGATAAATAGAAGGGCATTGCCCGCCGGGCATCCTACGCTTGCTTTCTCGCTCACAAGCCTGGGCCGGTTTCTGACCGCGAAAGGCGAGGCTCAGGCTGCTGAGGCAATGCTTAGAGAGGCGCTGGAAATCAGGCAGAAATCGTTGCCCGCAGGACATTGGCGAATCGCAGAAGCGGAAAGCCTGCTTGGCGCATGTCTGGCTGAATCAAACAATCTCGCTGAAGCGGAGCCCCTATTGCTGCAAAGCTATGAGACTCTAAAATCCAATCGCGGCGAACGAAACAAAACTACGATGCGAACCCTGAGTGAGATCATCAAGCTTTATGAGGCATGGGGAAAACCCGCAAAGGCCGCCGAGTACCGCCGCGTGCTGGGGAATTAAATCCCGGCCGCGCGCGCGCCTGGAGCTTTCGATTTATCTCGAACCCGTTTCGCATCAGAAGCGTCTCCGATACGATCAGACCGCCGTCTGCGGCTTCTCATCACGGCCTTACTGTGACTCTGCACGCGGGGCGTCTCACATAAGCCTGAGTCGGTTGCCATCCCGCTTTGATCAGGTTGTTACCCTCACAGGTATCTATCCGTCCCCAGCCTCTGTATATGTAGCTATCGCCCGTTGTTTTATTGACGCTGATTCTTGCCACCTCTTTCCATCCGGGGAAGGCCAGCCCCATTGCCGTCGCCTGCGCGGGAATTCTCATCACTACTTGCCCGTTTCGTTTAAGCACATACTGTGTGCCCGAGGGCGTGCTGAACCCAACGCGGTTTTTCCAGATTTCGACTGTGTTGAAACCGTCTTTCAGGAAATCGGTAAGGGGCAGGTTGGCCCAACCAGACTGTTGGGAACGAACGTGCCGACCTTCCCTTGTGTCATTGACGAATACGTAATCATACTCCGCGCCGGTCAATTCAAGCGTGAAGACGTAATCGCCATAAATCCTGCAAACCGCCTGCACCCACCATCCTCTGCTCTCCGACCACTTCTCAAAGCCCGTGATTTCGGCTCTTCCATTCCTTGCGACGGCCACCCAGACGGGATAGTAGCGAGGTCTATCGCTCGTTCCGCCTAAACCGTCGCGCTCTCTGCGCTGCCAGTCCGCAGACTTGCCGTAGAGCCAGTCAGGCGGCAGAACAAGCCAGTCACCGCCCTGTCCGGCGAGGCAGAGGCTCTCGCCCGGACCAACCCATTCTCCACCGCGATCGAAGGTCGGAGGATCAACACGTTGTCCGTAGTATTCGATAAAAACGCGATGCCTGGTCTTGTTCACGACGCAGGATGCATCGGTTCGGGCCGCCGCGCTCAACATGAAAAACAGCCCGAATATTGCAACTATGATTGACCTTATGGTAAACAGGTTTTTCATCTCCCTTCCTTTCTCTTTTTCATTCACCGTCATCAAGCCTTTATCTCTCCAGCCTCTCTCTATAAAGCGACGTTCCTGAGCGGATTCCCTCATTCCAGAGAAAAAGAGAGCGCCATTATCTGTAGGGGCTGCGGCGCAAGAAAGAAATCTTTACAAGAAAGAAATCTTTACAAGAAAG
>JAKEHD010000626.1 GCA_022615215.1 Blastocatellia bacterium | reverse complement strand
TCAAGGTTTTTCCAGTGTCGGCAACGGCTGACCTATCACTTCGCGCTAAATGTTGTCAAGAAAGGCGCGAAAACTGAGTCCCACTTTTAATCACACCCTATTCACCCTCCGGTCATCTGAACGACGACGGTGATATAACAGCACAAATCCCGTCAAGGCACGACCGTGAACTTCGTGGACCTCGACGCGCTCGCGCCCGAGTTTTTCACCGTTATCTTCAACTCGTAAGCGCCAGGCTCGAAGCCATCGAGCGGCAATGCGTTCGCATACTGAATTCGCCCTTCCGCGTCCGACGCGGGCAACTCGCCTGATGTCTGCCCCATGCTCTGTCCGCCCTTGAGAATCTCTATAGTCAGATTCACCTTGTCGGTCGCTCCTTTTTGGGTGTAGGCCGTAAAGAAGAACGTCAACTGCTTGCTCGTCGATTTGCGCAAAGGCTCGCCCGTGTTCGGATAGAGCAGCGCTTCGCCGAACTGGAAAGGATTGTTGCCGTTCTGCCCGGCTGAGACGCGCTCGCCGCGCTTGACCAGAACCACGCTGCTCAGGCGCAATTGCGACCCGCTCGCGTCGGGCACTTCGACGCTTGAGGTCTTCACCCCGGCTTTGCCGCTCGGAGCGTCATAGGCGACCGCTTCTATAGAGTAACTGCCGGGCGGAAGCCTTGTCTCACGATAAAAGAGAATCTCGCTGCGCTTTGCCATATCGATTTTGTCGAGAGGGCCGGTGAGTTGATAATTCTGGCTCAACTTCCTGACGATCTGCTGCGAGCGGTCCTTTATCAAAACGACGATTGAAAAATCGGTGTTGTAGGTATTCTTGTCCTTGTCTGAAGAAAAAGTGAAAGCTCCTGCGGGAACCTCGACCAGCACGGGCAAAAGTCCCGGAAGATTCGTTTCGGGGAAATTGAAACCGGCAGCCATCACGGAGAACGAGTTGTCCGCCCGTCCGCCCGTCAACGCGGCAACGGCGGGAGCTTCGTATTCGAGCACGGGCGAAGACATCTGAGCGTTGAGCGCGAAGTATCCCTTGCGGGTCTGAACATCGAGATTCGACCGCGCGAGTTTGACCGACACCTGGCGGAATTTGCCGTCATAGTTGGTATTCTTTGGCACATAAGCCAGTTCGTAATGAGCGCGCATATCTTCATCGACGCGCTTGAGTCCAGTGACGAGATCGTTGGTGTTGGCGATCAGGAGTCCTCCGGTCTCGCCTGCCAGATCTCCAAGCCCGCTGTGAGGGTTGAGACGGAGCAGGTCTTCATTGCGTTCGAGCGATTTGGTGAGCGGTCCCGATGCATCATCGCGTCCGGTCGCTGCCTGACGCGCGCGACGGTTTGCCAGAGAGTTTATTTCGCGTCTCGATTCGGCATCGGTGCTTTCTATTCGAAGCCCCGCTGCGTCTACGGTGTAGATGGCGACGTTCGCGCGGTTTGCGGCGCTTATGACCCCGCGGAAAAGGCGAACGACATTGGGAGGTATCGAAAGCCCTTCGGAGAAGAATATCATCGTTTTGCGGCCGGGAAGATTGCGAAGCGAATCTACGACCGCATGTAAACCGTTGGTCGTGGCATAGCCCTGCTGATCGCGTTCGAGCGATTCGAAGCTTTCGAGCATACGCGCGTTTATTTCGGCGAGCATCTGCTCGGCTGCCGCAAGGCCCGATTGCGCCCCGGCAGCGCCTGCCGCTCCGCTGTCCTGCGCCGACCCTGCCTGAGTGGCAGCCGATGCCGAGTCTGCGGCCGATTGTTCGAGCGCGGCGCTTCTTTCGCTGAGATTTCGCACCCTCTCAGTGCTTGAAGCGTAAGTGCCGGTGGCGCGCATTGTGGCCTGGTCTATGGCGTTGCGGACGAGTTGCTGATCGTCGGTGTAAGATTGAATCGTGTTAAGCGACAGATCGATGAGGAAGACTCCAGTGAAATTATCGGGACCGTTGCGCTCGTCGATGTAGCTGAGGGCAGCCTTCTGAGCAAGGCCGCGGGCATTGGGCGAGAGGCGGTCGAATACCATCGCCACTATATTGAGGTCCTAGACCGAGAGCGGGCGCGCTTCCTTCACCTCGCCTTTCTTTCCCGCATCGCCTGATGGGGCGACCTCGCGCAGCACGAGACGGAAAGAATCGATCTGTTGTTTGACTCCGTCTTCATAAACTTCGAAGTCGGATGCCTTCAGGTCTTTTACGGGGCGGCCCTTTTTGTCGCGAACTACGACATCGAGCAACACCTCGGTCGTTCCGAGCACGATCTTGTCTTCCTGTTGCTGCTGTTTGTCCTGCGCTTGAGAGAGAGCCGGAGCAGTGAGCGCGAATGTCAGAATGATGCTTAGAAATGTTTTCATCACGGAGTACCTCCAAAGAGCTAAATGGTTGTCTGAGTATACTACATTGCGCTATCGCGGACCAATCGCATTTCCTGATCAAGAGCAAGAAATATAGGCTTTTTGCTAAAAAAAATGGCCGATCAGCCCTGATTTCGAAGATGCACCGCCATTCGCATGCTTGCTCACGCAATGCGCGCGCTGTATATTTATATGGCCTTCATTTTGCCCGGATTTATACTTCCTATATAAGAGGCATCCGATGCGCAAACATAGAACTACGATTCACTTCATCTGCTGCGCTCTTATGACGATTTTTCTGATCGAGGGCGCGACGGCGCAATCGCGTTCGACGGATGCGGAGCGATTGTTCGCCCGCGCAATCCAACTACATCAGTCGGGCGATCTCGAAGGCGCGATTCGCGACTACCTGGCGGTACTTGCCATAAATCCCAACCGCGCCGATGCGCGCTCGAATCTCGGCGCTGCTTACGCGCGGCTCGGCCGCTACGAAGACGCTATCGAGCAATACAAATTGTCGCTCGCGCTCGACAGCCGGAACCCGGATGTAAGATTCAATCTGGCCCTCGCCTACTACAAGGCCATGCGAATAACCGAAGCCGCCGAAGAACTCGATCGAGTATTGTCGGCCAAACCCGGAAATGTGAATGCGGCTTTCGTGCTGGCCGATTGCTATCTCAGAATGGGCGAGCACAAGAAAGTCATAGAACTTCTGTCTCCGCTCGAAGCAGCGCATGGAAATAACCGGGCGTTCGCTTACATACTCGGCACGGCATTGATCGAAGAGAATCAATTGTACAAGGGGCAGCAACTGATCGACCGCATTCTCCGCGACGGCGACTCTTCGGAAGCTCAATTGCTGATGGGGACCGCGCTGATGAAGGGCGACGATTATCCGAACGCGCTCAAGAGATTCGAGCGCGCAGTCGAGATCGATCCCCGCCTGCCCAATGCGAATGCGCTCTACGGGCAGGCATTGATGCGGACGGGCGATACGGAACGCGCCGCCACTTATTTTCAAAAAGAGCTTGAGATAAATCCGAACCACTTCGAATCGAATTTATATCTAGGCATGCTGCTCAAAAAGGATCAGAAGAATGAAGAATCGCTTCGCCTCTTCGAGCGGGCATTGCTCGTGAGACCGGGCGACCTTAACGTGCGTTACTTCATCGGAAGCCTGTATCTCGCGCTCGGAAAAGCGGAAGACGCCCGCCGGATACTCGAAGAGGTGGTAAAGGATATGCCCGATCTGGTCGATGCGCATGTGATGCTGGCGACGGCTTATTACCGGCTCAAGCGCAAAGAGGACGGCGACCGCGAACGCGAGATAATTCGGAGACTGAACGCCGAGCAGCAATTGAAAGCGCCCGGCGCGCAGGAAGAACTCGGCCCGGCTTATCGCGGCGAAAAAGTCCCTGAGAAACCCTCGCCGCGAAAGCCGGAAACCAAACCGCCGCAATGAGGTTCACAGTGATTGGATACACCTTGCAGGACGGCCGGGCAAAAGATTTCTTTCTTAAAGATTTCTTTCTTGTCGAAGCCGCCGCGATCAAGCTGAGAATGATCGTTTTGACGGTTGCTCTTGTCGCGCTGTTTGCGGTCCCCTCGGCCGCCGCTCAAAAGAGAAAATCCACAACCACAAAACCCGCGACGCAAAACGCTCAGGCTCAGAAGGAATTCGACGATCTGGCAAAACGGGCTGGTGACGCGCTCAATGCGGGTCGCCTCGAAGAGGCCCTCGGTTTATCCGGCGAAGCGCTCCGGCGCAATCCGAACTGGCCTGAAGGGTGGTGGTATGTCGGAACCATCTTCTACGACCATGATCGTTACGAAGAAGCCCGCGACGCTTTTCGAAACCTGACGAAGCTTCAACCCCAAAACGCCCCCGCTTATGCCTTGCTCGGATTGTGCGAGTACCAGACCCGCGAGTACGAGCGCGCGCTCGTCAACCTTCAATCGGCCCGCATACTCGGACTTGGCAACAATGAGGGACTGAACTCGGTCGCGCGCTATCATGCGGCAATACTTATGACGCGCTTCGAGCAGTTCGAAGTCGGGTTCGAGATACTGCGCGAGTTTGCGCGCGAGCAGAACGAAGGCCCCAAGATCATCGAAGCATTCGGGATAAACGCGCTACGTATGCCTTTCCTGCCGCCGGAGGCTCCGCCCGACAAACGCGAGGTCATTCTGCTGGCCGGACGTGCGGCTTACGATTGGGCCGCCCGGCGAACGCACGAAGCGCAAAAAGGATTCGAAGACCTCGCGGCTCGCTACCCTCAGGCTCCGAACGTGCATTACATCTTCGGCTCTTTTCTTCTGAATCAGGATGCGGACGCCGCGCTCGAAGAGTTCCGTAAAGAGCTTGAGATTTCCCCTTCGCATGTTGCGGCCATGCTCCAGATCGCATTCGAGTATATCAAGCGCGGAAATTTCAAAGACGCTCTGCCCATGGCTGAGAAGGCCGTCGAGCTTGCTCCAAATCTGTTTCCAGCCAGGAACGCGCTCGGTCGCATTTTGCTTGAAACCGGAGAGATAGAGCGCGCGGTCAAAGAGCTTGAAGCGGGCGTGAAGCTTGCGCCCGACAGCCCTGAAATGCATTTCATTCTCGCGCGGGCTTATGCGCGGGCGGGCCGTAAGGAAGAAGCCGCGCGGGAGCGGGAGATATTCACGAAACTCGACAAACTCATGCGCACTCAGCGCGAGGGCGCGCAGTCGGTCGGCGGGGTCGATGCGAAGCCCGAAGAGAAGAAGCCTCAGTAATCCGTCCGAACAAGACGGCAATCCATGATCTCTGATCGTTATGAAAAAAACACGCTCCAGCATTCACGCAACCTCGCTCTTGAGACTCGTCGGGCGCGCTCCTGTTTATTTACTGCTGCTCGGCTTTCTGTTTTCGATGAGACCTGCTGCCGCACAGAACGGCGGCCCGACAGCCATCTTCGAAGAGATACCCTCGACCAAAAGCGGCATTGCGTGGAAGCACGACAATGCCATGTCCCCTGACCGCTACCTGCCTGAGACGCTCGGACCGGGATGCGCATTCTTCGATTATGACAACGATGGCTGGACGGACATATATCTGGTCAACTACGGCCCGTGCGATTTCTTCAAACCGGCAAAGCCGCCCAGGAACGCCCTCTATCGCAACAATCGCGACGGCACTTTCACAGACGTGACCGACAAAGCGGGAGTCGCGGGCGGCACGTTCGGCATGGGCGTGGCGGTAGGGGATTACGACAACGACGGGCATCGCGATATGTTCATCACCTCCTATGGCAGGTGCATACTCTATCGCAACAACGGCGACGGCACTTTCAGTGATGTGACCGACAAGGCAGGCGTTGCCGCGCCCGGCTGGACCACGAGCGCAGCCTGGTTCGATTACGATAACGACGGATTGCTAGACCTGTTCGTGTGCAGCTTCGTCGAGTACGGAGTGAACAAACATATTTTCTGCGGCGACAACAAGGCGGGCCGCCGTTATTACTGCATACCGCGAATCTTCAAGCCTACTGCGAGCCTTCTGTTTCACAATAACGGCGACGGCACTTTTGCGGAAGTGAGCAAAGGGACCGACATCGCCCGCGCCATGGGGAAAGCCCTCGGCGTGGTCGCAACCGACGTGAACAATGACGGCCTTATGGATTTGTTCGTTGCTAATGACACGGTACAGAATTTTCTCTTCATGAACCGGGGCAAGAACGAATGGGAAGAGATCGCGCTTTCGTCGGAAGTAGGATTCAGCGCGAACGGCCAGGCGCGTTCGGGCATGGGAGTCGATTCGGCCGACTTCGACGGCGACGGATGGCAGGAGTTGTTCGTGGCCAACGTCGATCAGGAGTTATTCTCGCTCTATCGCAACAACAAGGACGAGACCTTCACAGACATTGCGCATCCGAACGGCATCGCGGAAGCGACGCGCCTTATGAGCGGATGGGGTTTGAAGTTCTTCGACTACGATAACGACGGGTTGATCGATCTGTTACTCGCCAACGGGCATCCCGACGATATGATCGAGTTGTACTCGACCACTGTGAAATACAAAGAGCCTATGCTGTTGTTTCACAACGAAGGCAAGCGGCTCTTGAACGTTAGCGAAAAAGCCGGGCCTGCCTTCAAGAAGTCTTTTCCGTCGCGGGGGCTTGCGGTCGGAGATTACGATAACGACGGTCTCCTCGACGTGATCGTCGCAAACAACGGCGAGCCGCCCATCTTGCTTCGCAACAACGCGGGCAAGCAGAGTCACTGGCTAGGCATAAACCTCCAGGGCAAGAAGTGCAATCGCGACGCTGTAGGCGCGATGATAACGTGGTCGGCAGGCGGAATGAAGCGGTCGAAGCTCAAGACAAGCGGCGGCAGTTATCTTTCCTCGCACGACCTGCGCGAAGTGATAGGACTCGGCAAGGCGACGAAGCTCGACTACCTTGAGATCAAGTGGCCCGCGCCGAGCAACAAGGTTGAAAAATTCACCGATGTTCCCATCGACCGCTACGTGACGATAATCGAAGGCGCAGGAACCATAAACCCGGAATGATGAAGAGACGCTTCGCACATGCAGGGGAGCAGAGGTGCAGAGGTGCAAGGGTGCCTTTCCTCTCCCTTGTTCCAATGCACAGAGTCACAGCCTGGTGTGATATTATGAATTTTGCTGATGGCGATAATCATTCAATCCGGGAAAATAGATATGGACTTCTCGAATCCAAAAGCGATGGCCGAACGCGGAGAACAGATTTACCAGGATAAGTACAAGTCTGCATTTGAATCCGAGCATCTTGGAAAATTCGTCGCGATAGATGTCAATACGGAACAGGCATACATAGGCGAATCGCCTGAAGATGCGGTGGAGTTGGCCCGCAAAGGTTCCCCAAATGGATTGTTTCACCTTATAAAAGTTGGAGCGCTCGGAGCCTTCTTCCGAAGACATATTAATAGGCATGGACTTTCTGAGAACCTTCAACAGAGGCTTACTGGTTTATCCGAATAAATCCGTTGTCGTTCTTGTGGGAGAGGATATGGTCGAAGCCTTGATGAAGGCTCAATCGCCCGCTCCTCCTACTACCTCATAATAAATCTACAACAGAGACAAGCGGCGTTTGGTTCATCATTTCTTTCGTCGATCACTTCATCCGAGGGCTTCGATTATGCGCCCGGCGGCGGCTTCGAGCATGGAGTCTTCGCGGGCGAAGCACAAACGCATGTAGACATCCTCTTCAGGGTCGTCCATAAACGCGCTCCCCGGCACTCCGGCCACTCCCGCCTTCTCGATCAAGAGGTTGTTGAACTCTATCGCATCCTCGAACTGCTCAGGTATGCGCGCCCATATATAGAAATTCGAGCGAGACTTGTAGATGTCGAACCCTGCGCGCTCAAGCGCCCGGCCGAGTATTTCGCGCTTGCGGGCGAAGTGCGCGCGAATGGCTTCGTAATAACCCGGACCCGCGAGCAGCACGCGCGCGAGCGCATGTTGCAGCGGCGTGGGAGTGCAGACATAGTAGATGTTTCCGAGCACGGCCAGCTTGCCGATCAGATGGCCTGGACCGTAGACATAGCCGAGCCTCCATCCCGATATGGCCCAGGACTTCGAGAATGAATTCACAGTGATGGTCCGCTCGAACGCGCCGGGAAGCGATGCCGTCGATATGTGGTCCGCCTGCTCTACGGTGAAGTGCTCGTAGACCTCGTCTGAAATCAACATCAGGTCAAACTCCTCGGCGCAGGCGATTATGGCCTCAAGCTCCTCGCGCGTAAAAACACGCCCCGTAGGGTTTGCGGGCGAACTGACTATTATGGCTTTGAGAGGCTGTTCGGATCGGGCTTTCCCTTCGCGGCACGACTTGCGCAACTCTTCTATGTCGAGCGCAAGGTCTTCGCCGTGAAGTTTTACTACGTCTACGCGGCCGCCACAGGTCTCAAGCGTCCGCTTGTGATATGGGTAGTATGGCTCGAATACCACGGCCGATGATTCGCGCAGGTAAGTATGCGCTATGGGGATGAGGCCGCCCGTAGCGCCCGGCGTAATTATAAGTTCGAGCGGCCGACTGTCAGGATCGACCGTGACATCGTTATAGCGCCGTATCTTTTCGGCGACCGTTTTTCTGAGTTCATCGACGCCTTCGAAAAAGCTATAGGAGTTAAGCCCCGAAGCGACCACTTCGTTTAGTGCGCGGGCAAGGTCGGGGTGGATAGCCGATTCGTTTTGCCCCTGCACGAGGTTGCCGCTTGGAGGAATCATTCGCGCGATGGCGCGAATATCGGGTTGGACACGTTTCGTTTTTTGCAATATCGACCTCCACTCTGTCTGATGCGCACAGTTATATGCGCCGCCTCGAAATGAACCACCAATGGTAAAGCCTCGGTCCCCGATATTGCAAGAAAAACCGGGAAAGGCCGGATGACGCGCGTCCGCCGCCGCCTGCCTGCATGCCTCCCCGAAAAGGTGATGGAAAAGGTTTTTAATGCGCAAAATCGCTTGCTTCGAGCGGAGAAATGTTATATCCTAGCCGTCACACCGATAAAAAGTTGCTTAGTCGGCACGAATCACGCACAGGATTCGTGCAGCAGCTTGGCAAGATGTGCGGTTCCGCATGTCTCAATAGGTATGGTAGAGAGACACTATGGAGAATGAAAAGGCTAGGCTCGTTACGCGACGCCAGGCAATAATTTCCCTCGCAACCATAACTGCCGGCGCTTTGATCCGTCCCGCATCGATCCTGAGCGCCTCGCCCGTAAAAGACAAGTTGAGATTCGTGGTGCTGGGCGACTGGGGCACGGGCGACGACGATCAGTTCGGTCTGGGCAGACAGATGCTCGACCACCATTGCCGCTCGGCCTTCGATTTCATTCTTGGAGCAGGCGACAACATATATCCCAACGGCAGCGGCCGACACTTCGTCAAAAAGTTCGAGGAGCCGTTCGCCGGTCTGTTGAAAGAGCGCGTCAATTTCCATACGGTGCTCGGCAACCACGATGTCAGAGACGGGCGGGAGGACCAGTGCCATTATCCTCTATTCAACATGAATGGCCGTTGCTACTACTCCATGAGCAAAGGCGACGGGCTTGCGGAATTCTTCCTGCTCGATTCGACAGACTTCGATTCGACTCAGGCCGCATGGCTTGAGACCGCCCTTCAATCCTCCAGCGCACGATGGAAGATCGCCCTGTTCCATCATCCGATCTACTCATCGGGGAAAAAACATGGCTCGGACGAAAAGCTCCGGGCAAGGCTTGAGCCGCTCCTCACCCGCTACGGGGTGCAGGTTGTCTTCAACGGTCACGAGCACGTATACCAGCGCACCGTCCCGCAGAAAGGCATACAGTATTTCGTCACGGGGGCGGGCGGAAAGACCCGTCGCGGCGGAGTAGACCTCGACTGTGAATACAGGGCGGCGAGTTTCGACCGGGACAATCATTTCATGTTGATCGAACTCGACGGCACGGAGATGAGCTTCAAAGCCATCTCCGAAACAGGCGACACGGTCGACAGCGGAAAGATCACAAGAAGCTAGATCGGCCCCGCAAACAAATTGTAAAACCAGTCAGACACAGGTGCGCCTCCGCTGAAGCGAGACGATGCCTACAACGTCCGTGAGCGATAATTTTTCAGGTCATCCGGTGTCACTTCATCGGGCGGCACCAGCCGGTAGTGCCTTTCGGATGAGATCGTGACCCCCTTTTCTCCTTCTTCAAACTCGAAAAGTACGATCAAATTATCTTCGAGGAATTGCGTGCCGATAGGTCGGCAAATCAATAAGGGGAACTTCTCCTTACACAAGGCAAAGTCTTGCTCGATCTGCACAATCTTTAACCTTTCCTTGCCGCCCTTTGCCTGAACTGGAAAGACATATTGCACTCCTCTTTTGTCAACTCCTATGTATATTTCATCCGTCTCTATCTGTCCAAGTCCTGATACCTGTGTGCGCAAGTGATTTTGAAGAGAATAACAGGTGACGCCGGTGAATATATCGATCAGTCGGTTGTAGCGCACTTTTGCCAGAAGCGCCTGTTCGTCATCGAAGGAGTATTTCAAAACGATTCCGGGAGTAGCATCCGGCACTTTGGTTTCCGACATCATCTCATTTGGAACTATAGAAAGCTCCTCTACTGCAACGAAGCAGTACCGGCCCCGACCCATAGGTCGAATTATCCATGCTTCACCCTCTGGAGCTTTGGCTTGTAATGAAGCTGGCAGCACCGCCCGATATCGGAAGCTATAAATCACATCACCGAGGTTTTTCGGGAGCTTTATATGAAGCTTTTTTGCAGCATCCACCATGTCTTCCCGTTCGAAGGGAACTTTATGCGCTCCCTCTTTGTACCGGGAGAAAAATATTTGCTCGATAGTTTGCACATAGCGATTCTCTTTTGGCCTGGTCATGATAGATCGCCTCAGTTATGAAAACCGGCATCTACAGATTTTTGCCGGGCCAGCGCAGCCGAACGACCTCTTCGCGCAATTGCTCTTTTGTCGCGGTTGCCAGTCGTGTGCGAAACAGGTCGATAGCGATCAACTCGTAACCCAGAGACTCGGCAATGCCAGCCAGTAGATTGCCTGTGCGAATCATTATTCGGAGATATGAAGCCTGATCTCCCACTACGTAAGCAAGTTGAGCGCCCGGTCGCAGCACCCGGCGCAGGTCCGAGAGATGCCGCGCCATGCCTCCGAAATAGAGCTTCGTCACTTTTCCGTAAAGCCGTTCGAACCCGCTGGTCTTGCCCAGTTCTATCCGCCGGGCTTCGATTGCTTCGGCAATACGTTGAATCTCCGGGTGAGCGGAAACCCATTCATCATCATCATCACCCTTGTAGACGCCGCGAGTATTCGAACGTACCAGACTCCGCTTGAGCGCGCGCAGGTCGTCTTTGTTGCGGATAAATCCCAACAGAACAGACTCAAGGCGCGTCGTGCGAGTGTAGTCCTTCTCGTTCGGATAGGGGGGCGAAGTTATTACTGCATCTATGGAATCAGGTTCCACAACATCGAGCATCCGGCGAGAATCTGCATGGTGAATCACGGGCGGGATTCCTTTTGTGTCTTCGAGCCCGCGAAGGTCATCGGCCATTTCGCGGATTCCAGCCAGCCAGGTTGCGATTACCGGAGCATCTTGCTTTATGGCCCCTACTCCGACCTCAGGGCCGAAGTGAAGATTGCTGATCGAATGAACAAGGGCATGAGCGAGCGCGAGCATTTCATGCTTTTGATACCGCTCATCACAATGCTGTTTCAAATGATCCAGCAATACCAGCGTCTTATGGAGCGGAAGCGGACTGATCGAGTTGGTCAACAACAGCTTGAGGCTTTCATCAGGCAGCGTCCGCAACCGGGGTTGTAACCGGAGTTGTCGTTGATGGCCCGCCTGGAACAAAGGGAGAGTTTCATCCTCTATGCCTGATGACCTGAGATCGGCCTGCGCTTTTTCGGCGACATGGCAAGCATGTTCGACCAGGCCATCAGGGTCAGGTGTCCAATCGGATTTAACCTGACTGGCGAAATGGGCTATGGGATTGGCCTCGATACCGACGCTCGGTATACGGTTCTTTTTGCATTCGACAATAGTGGTGCCTGTGCCGCAAAACGGGTCCATGACTCGATGGTTGCTGTTGATTGAAAACCTCTGAATATAATCACGCACAAGATGGGGCGGAAATGAAAGGACGAACCGATACCAGTCGTGGGCAGCGCGATCTTGAGGGTGGAGTTTGTTGGCCTCTCCGCCGGTCTTGCGTTGAGGCGTGAGATCATAGCTTGAGAGATCGAATTCCTTAGCCATCTTTTTATGGATCGTCGGTTGCCGTCGCTCATACGTCGATCGGCCTGTGACGGAACTGCTTCGCTTCGGGGCCTGTATACTCTGTCACAGCAGACCCGGCACAAGCAAGCTCGCATTTCTGCTCGCTTTCAATCTTCGCTCCCTCTGCGCACAAGCACGCTCGCCCGACAGGTCTCGCACTCTACAAGCTTCTCTCTTTCGTCGGGGTCGTAGAAGATCGTGCAGGAGTCTTCGCCGCAGCCTTCGCATGTCCATCGCACGGCGGGAAGTTCGCCGTGAATCAGCTTTATGACTTCGCCTTCTATCTCATATTCATACTCGTAATCGCCGTATTCGACAGACATTTTCTAATACCTCCATTGGCCGGGTTCCCACACTTTGACCGGAGATGACGGGTCCGCTTTTCGAGCGAACCCGTCAAAAGAGAGACTACCTTTGCTTTCGGTGAGAGCGCAAACCCCGGTCTTACTGTCGGAGCGCAGCAGGCGAATGAAGCGGGATGGAGTTCTTCGTCACTATGTCGTTGTAAGACTCGCAATCGCCCGCCTCGCACTGCTTGATGAGGTCTTCGATTCGCTGCAAAAGCTGTGTGCTGAAATGATTCGGTTCGGCCTGCGGATGAGGTGGCGCGTAGTAGTTGAAGTAGCTGCGAATTATCAGGCTGCGATCGTCTATGGGCAGCGACTTGAGGTTATCTATGAAGCTGCCGAAAGACCCTTGCCTGTGGAGATAGAACTCGACGTTCGAGACGTAAAAAGCCGATACCTTCTCTTTGATCTCTTTCGTGTATTTCCCTATGGCCTTCACGGCGTGCGAGCCTGAGAGGTCGCCCACTACGGGGACTATCATGTCTTTTTCCTGGAGCTTTTTGAGGAACTGAAAATCGTCTTCCGAGTTGAAGTAATTCTCTCTCTTGCCCGAAAGGTCGCGCTCAAGCAGAAGGTCTCTGTAGGTCGGATAGATATTTCGCGGCGGGCGGTGATGGCTTGAGTAGCGAATGTCCAGCCCCTGACTGTAGAAAGCCCTCTGGATTTGCTCTATGGTTTCGAGTTCGGATTCCGACACGGCTATGCCGAATTCCTGAATGTCCTCTCTTATCATCTTCGCCGTCTTCTCGAAGAGCTTGGGGTCCGAAGGAGTCACGTCTATATAATCGGCCAGGTCTTTTACATCGCGCTGCTCCCACCCTTTAGTCTTGGGGAACGGCTTGCCGAAGAAGAGGCAGAGGTATTCCAAGCGATTTTCGGCGCGCGCAAACATTGCCTTGAATATCAGGTGTTGAAGCAGGTTGTCGCGGCGTATGTCTATCATAATCGCCATGCGCGGGCGTATCTTGGCTATGTAGGAGAAACTCTGATCCGGCCCGACGCCTATGTAGACGCCGCCGCTTGTGCCTATCTCGCGCACACGGCCGAGGACATGCAGATAAGAGGTTTCGTTCGATATGAGATTGTCCGAATCGAAGTGGCCTCCGGGTTCTGAGAGCCGCGCAGACAACGCGGCGAATGCTTTGTGGTCTTTGGACGCTTCGGCAAGCCGGCTCGCCGCCGCGCTCATGGCGAATACTATAAGGAGATTGGCTATCAGCAACCTCTTCACAAAATGCTCTCTCTTGCTCATTACCTATACCTCAGATTGTTTATAATCGGGCAGCCCTTACGAGACTCTCGCTGCCTCTGCCCCTCTTTCATTCCTGCGCCGCACGGGTTCGATACGGAAGATGCGACGAATGATCGCCGAACCCCGGTCCCTGATCCCGCGATGCCTGTTGGCTTTACTCGGGACGCGAATCGGGCGAGCGCACCGACAGCCGACGATAGTAATCCTCGATCATTTTACGATAACGGTCGGGCGCATCTCCATCGCTGAACGCGCCTGAACCGTTATTGCCGAGTTTGGCCTGAAGCTTCCTGGCCAGAGCCAGTTCCAATTGGCGCAGCGGATCTATTATATCTTTTTTCAACAGGTCCAACTGGGCCGGATCGCTGAACGCATTCGGATTTATGCGGCGCAATTGCTCTATCACCTGGTCGAGGTCGCGGGCGAGTTCGTTGTTGCGGCCGAGTTGCTGGCGAATCTCCTGGGCTTCGGCGACCCGCTGGCGAATCTCGCTTTCAAGCTGACGCGAGTCGCCCCACATAGGACCGCCGCCCGTTCTCGGATCATTAGTAAAGCGCCCGCCTTGCTGACTCGCCTGCTGCCCGCCTTGCTGCTGCCCGCCCTGTTGTTGGCCTTGCTGTCGTCCGCCTTGTTGCTGACCTTGCTGGCCTTGTTGACCTTGCTGCTGACCTTGCTGGCCTTGCTGTCCTTGCTGCTGACCTTGTTGACCTTGCTGGCCTTGTTGTCGGCCCTGCTG
>JAKEHD010000625.1 GCA_022615215.1 Blastocatellia bacterium | reverse complement strand
TGCGCCTGTTTTGTTTCCCTTATGCGGGCGGAAGCGATTCTATATTCAGGAGCTGGTCGAGCCGCTTGCCGCGATCAGTGGAAGTTCACTGCGCACAGCTCCCGGGTCGCGGTATGCGTTTGCACGAGGCGGCTGTCACTCAAATGAAGCCCCTGGTGCGAGCCCTTGCTCAAGCCATAAATCCGCATCTGAATAGCCCCTTTGCACTCTTTGGCCATAGCATGGGCGCTGCCATTGCATTCGAGCTTGCGCATCTGTTGCGCAAAGAAAATGGCCGGGAGCCTGTCCACCTTTTCATCTCGGCTCGAAGGGCACCTCATATGCCTGATCGAATGCCGCCCACATACAACCTGCCCAAGGATGACTTCATAAACGAATTGCGCCGCCTCAAAGGGACTCCTAAAGAAGTGCTCGACCACCGCGAATTATTGAACCTGATGATCCCTGTACTCAGAAGCGATTTTGAACTGATTCAAACCTACCAGCACACTCCTGGCCCGCCGCTCGGCTGCCCTCTGACCGCTTTCGGAGGGTCGGATGACCTCGATGTTACGCTCGAAGAGCTAGAAGGCTGGCAAGATTATACGGCCCATTCCTTCCAGGTGCTCATATTACCCGGCGATCACTTTTTTCTGCACACCGCCCAGTCGCTCCTTCTTCAATCGATTTCGCGTATCTTCGAGCATGCCGCAAGGCGTTGAGCCGCGCGAGCCGGATTGCTGTGACGAAAGAAAAAGGATGAGTGGAAAGGTACCATCTGCGCACGGGGGCGTCGCCCCGCGACGCCCGCAAAGCGATTCGCAATCATCACATCTTTTACCGCTTGCCGACACCGGCTGGGCTTTGTGGCGCTGGGTTGCTTTGAGGGGGGCCGGGTTTCCGGTCGGCGAAGTATTGAAGCTCGCCTCCCCGGGGTGCTCGGACCTGGCCGACCGCCTTCTGCAGGCCGAAGAAGACCTACGGATGACGCGCAATCAGGTGATGAGCGTCATAAACGAATCGCTCGACAACCTCAGGCGCAATTCGCTCTGGCATGATAAAGATAAACGCGCGCCGCTGCTTGACGCCCTGAGGTTGGTTTCCGCTGGCAAAGTCCCTCGGTCTCTCGGGGGAGTGGCCGACGCAGATGCGATCTTGAGTATTTTAAGGGGGGCCAAGCTGCGCGCAGACTTGGCGTGGCAGGAATTGCGCATGGGATTGGAGCGTGCGCGTGAAAGTATATCCGGGGTGATAAGGGAAGAGGCAGCCGACGATCGCTTTCGCGAAGCGGTCATCTGGCAGAACAGGCGCGCGTTTCATACGGGCATCAGCCCGCTGCTGCGCAATAAGGACAAGAGGAATTCAAAGCAACGTCGGTATGAAGAGATGGCCGCAAGCTATTTGCAGCGATACTGTGTGAAGAATGACACCATAGGCTTCCACGGTCCTGTGGGGTGGGCGCGGCTGAACTCGCACGGCAGCGGAATAGAAGCGAGGCCGGGAGCGTCGCTCGTTTTAGAGCGCAATACTTATTTCGAAGTGTGGTGCATCGATTCGCTTGCTAAAGCGATCAGCAAATACGAGGGCGTCAAGAAATGGATCGCGCCTCGACTCATGGCTTATATACGCCTGGAAGGAACGAGCGCCCATATACCGACCAGGGGAGCTATAGTCTTTTCTCCTGAGCAGGCGGCGATCATCCGAGCCTGCGACGGCAAGACCACGGCGAAAGATCTGGCCGCCAGGCTGGTCAGAGATACTTCTTACGGGTTGGCGGACGAACAAGAGGTCTATGATTTTCTAGATCTTCTTGAGAGCAGCGAGCTGATCTCGTGGCGTTTCGAGGTACCTATGCATCTGCATCCGGAGGGGAGCCTGAGGCAATTGCTTGAGAGCATCGGCGATGATGAACTGCGACGGGCCGCGCTCGGATCGCTCGATAAGCTTGAAGACGCCTGCGAGGCGGTAAGGCGGGCAGCGGGCGACGCCGATAATTTGGATAAGGCTCTCGACAACCTTGAGACTGTCTTCACCGACCTGACCGGAACCTGCGCCACGCGGTCAGCGGGCGAGACATACGCTTCGAGGACTATTGTTTTCGAAGATTGTCGACGAAACATAGAAGTTGATATAGGCGATGATGTCATAAACTCTTTTGCACCTGCTCTGTCTCTGCTTCTGACGAGCGCCCGCTGGCTCACCTTCGAATCGGCCAAGAAGTACCGAGAGGCCTTCAACGAAATATACGGGCGACTGAATGATGGGACCGGGCCTGTGGATTTTATAAGCTTCTGGTTGGCTGCTCAGCCGCTTTTTTATGACCATCAGAAAAGCCCGGCCAACGTCGCTGTAAGCTCTTTTCAAAAACGGTGGTCCGAAGTGCTGGCAATCCCTGAAGGGGAGAGGCGCGTAAGCTACACCAGCGAGGAACTGAAGCCGCGCGTTCTTGCGGCATTCAACGCCCCGTCGCCGGGCTGGAGTCTGGCCCGCCACCACAGTCCGGATTTAATGATAGCCGCCCCGAGCCAGGACGCGATCAATCTGGGCGATTGCCTGTTCGTGCTGGGCGAACTCCATATGGGGGTGAACACCCTCGATCAAGCCCTCTTCACCCAGCATCACCCTGCACCGGAAGAGTTGCTTCAAGCCATGAGGGAGGATATTCCGGAGCCTATCATCACCCCGGTCATCTCAAAGACTAACGATTATCTCAGGGGCGCGCGGCTGACGCCTACCTGCCTGTCGCCTAAGGATTACTGGCTAGAATGCAATTCAGACCCGGCTGCCGCCGCTGATGCAAAGCTGCTGCCAATGTCGTCGCTCGTCATTGAAAGGGAGGGCGACAACCTGGTGGTGCGAACACTTGACCAGCAGTTGTGCTTCGACCTCCTGGAGGTGGTCGCGCGATTTCTTGAGATCTACATGGCCGACCAGTTCAAGTTGTTGCGCCCGATCAGACATACGCCGCGGGTCACAATCGACCGCCTGGTCGTGTGCCGCGAATCCTGGAATCTTTCCGCTTTCGAGGCTGAGTTCATCTACGAGAAAGACGACGCCAGTCGTTTTGTTTCTGCGAGGCGATGGGCTTCGTCTCATGGCCTGCCCCGATTTGTGTTCGCTAAGTTGCCGACTGAGACAAAGCCTCTGTACGTCGATCTTGACAGCCCAATCTACATCGATATTTTTTCGAGGCTGGCCCGACAAGTCATCGACGCGCGCCCGACCGCCGCGAACATATCCATC
>JAKEHD010000624.1 GCA_022615215.1 Blastocatellia bacterium | reverse complement strand
GCTGACGGGGGAAATTTCGCATCGCCTTCTGAGGCGATTATGCCCCTGGTTAATAAGATGACGGTTTTTAGCGTCGATATACGACCTGGAACCGCCAAACCAGTAAGCTCTCTTCGACAAACCGACTACGGCATAGTTGGAACGCAGCCAACATGGAATTAAAGGGTTCTTCCTCAGTGCCGCAAACTAGAGAAGCATTCGCGGGTGATTCTAGCCTTAGCCGGGTAGATATGGTGGTAAAACATCTTTCGTCTTTCGACTCCCACTTCTCAAAGTCCGCGTCAACCCCACGTCCTAAGACTCGGTTGCTACCCTCATCGCAAGCCGCCTCCTTTAGGTGGCGGTGGTTGACTCTACAGTCTTCTATTTCTATTTCAAACTCTGTTTGACATTATTACATCTGGTCAAACGATGTTTCCGCACCCGTATACAGAGGCACAAGGCTTGAAACCTGAGCAACGACAAAGCCCGGTTCGAAAAGAATGCGTATAATATATCGAAAGCCTGGTAAAAGCAACTAAAAATTTCACGATTTTAATCTTTACTTTGAAACAAATTTGAAACACAAATGCACTACAGTTGATGAAACACGCTCGTGATTGTTGCACACGACGTGCCATAAATGGCTTTCAGCAAAATTATTGCGAGGCTTGAAGTTATAAACCTCTTATTTTGGCGGGAGAATATTTTTTTCATTTCTTTTCGAACCTTTATTTAGGCTATCGAAAGTATCGGCCGGGCGGATACTTTATAGACAATTATCTGTGAAGTAAGTATCCAGTTGGTACTGAATATACAGTTAGGGGCAATAATTCGGGCTTCGAGAGTTCTGGTTCCTGCGCTACATCAGGCTGAGTAAATGTATGTTGGGAGGGATAGAGAGTCATCGTATTCGCTTCCATACCACTCGTCGAGTAGGAGCAGGTTTGAGTATCAACAGGTCGCCCGAAAATTCGAATGATCGTTCGAGGCGCTTACCCACGCTGTCAGGCAGAAGATGGCCTTCCACGTTATGTATGATGATGCCTGCATCTTCATCGACTTCGTAAGTGCCGAAGAACGCGGTGAAGCCTTCGACGGCGGCTTTGATCTCTTCGGGAGCGGTCTCTCGCAAGTCATTCGATGACAAGGCCACACGGTTCGATCTCATGATCTGAACAGACATCCACCCGGTCGCGTCATAGATCAGCAAGCCGATAGGGTTTCGGCCATAAGGATAGTTTATCTCGCCATCGGGCCGGCGCTCCTCGAACGAAACGAGTTTCCACGCGCCTGTGAATTTATCCATAGCATGTATCATAAACGCGGGCACGGCCAGAGGTCATAAGGCCCGGTCGCGTGACGGCTGTTTCGCTACTTCTTCTATAAATTCGACCAGGGCGCGATTGAAATCGTCCGCGCGCTCCATATTCGACAGGTGGCCCGCGCCTTCTATAACGCGCAGCCGCGAGCCGTGTATCTGGTCGCCCATGCTTTCAGCCTCTCGAACCGGGGTGATTCCGTCTTCAGAACCTGCTATCACAAGCACTGGAAAATCGATCTTCGCAAGCAGGTCTGTAGAATCCGGTCGCACGGCCATACCTCGTTGAGCGGCGGCTATTCCGCGAGGCGAGTTTGCTTCGACCATATCACGCATGCGGCGGACGATACGGGGGCGGGTCTCGACCGTAGAAGGGGCGAGGAGTATAGGGACCATATCATCGGCTATGGAGCTTGCGCCTTCGCGCTCGGCCCTTTCGGCGGATTTCATTCGCCGCTCGCGCCCTTCTATCGGGTCTGCGGTCGCGCGAGTATCCGCGAGCACGAGTGCGCGCACCGCATCAGGGTATTTTCGGTAAAAGGCGAGCGACACATACCCGCCCATCGATAAGCCCGCAAGCACTGCGCGCTCTACGGAAAGCGCCGACATCAAGCCGCGCACATCTGCGGCCATCTCTTCCATAAGGCAAGGCCCTTCTGGCACATCGGACTCTCCGAAGCCGCGCAGGTCGAGCGTTATAGCACGGCAGCGATCTCGGAGCGCCGCCACCTGTTCGTCCCACATGGTCTGATCGAGCGGGAAAGCGTGAATGAAAATCACGGCCATCCCCGTGCCTTCGTCGCTATAGTTTATCTTGATCCCGTTGATTTCTGCCTTCATCGTTTCACCCTAATCGAACACCGCCTTGCCTTCATTACCTGATTTATTACCCAATCACTCAGTTATTGCCTGATTTCCATTCATCCGTCTTTCGCCACGCCGCGTTTCACCTGCGCCCTCGGTCCTTGACACTGACTGTAAACATATAGGCGAACAAACTTCAAGGCTCAACGCAATTGCTTTCTCGTGCGGCTCCGCGAGCCGGGTTTCGCCCTGCCTGCGCCCGGCTTCTTCTTCACACTTGATTTCTTACGCGCGCGCGATTTGCGCTGACCCTTTTGCTGAGAGGTCTGACGAAGTTTAACGACGACTTCTTCGACTATGCCGCGAACCTCAGGCGAGAGCTTTTCAATCAGAGCCTCATCATCCGTGAGCAGGTAATCAATAGCGCGGGCGAGCGGGAAGAGCGGCTCTTCCAAGTCGGATTCTTTAATCAATTGGCGGACAACATCTAGATGCCCGGATTGAGCCACCATTGTCAGATATTGTGATGCGAGTTCGTGCCATTGTTGCTCCTTGTCTAACCCTATTGCGGAATTCACTGCCTTATTCCAAGAACGTCTTGCTATATCGATCCTGCCTTGACTCAATTGAACAGCAAATCTCGTCAGGTGAGTGGTCACACAGTTGTACTCCGGCTCAGAATTGTCGAGAGCAGTCCTTGTTGGGTAGTTGGACCCTGCCTCAGATTCCTTACACCTGTCTGTTACCGGTCCTTCAGTGAGCAAGGGGTTCAATCTTTTAACTATTCGATTGAGAACGGACCCCACGCTCACGGCAGACATATTGGGTCCAATAGCTTCGCTTATCTCATCCAAGGTCAGCCCTTCGTAATAGCGCATTTTGAATATAGCGATGTCGCGATCTCGGTTCTTGCTGCTTACTACTTTTCTTAAAGCACTTTCGACATCCTCAACTGTAAAGTATGCGCCCCCTTCATCCAACGGCGAACCATCGATATCGCTGATGGCTTCACCGAGCAGAGGGCTATCGCCGCTGATCTCAAGTAACTGGTCGAGCGAAAAACTTACCTTCGGCCTCTTTTTCGCCATCACCTCTCGAAAGTAATCGCGCACCACGTTTATGGAAATTATTCCGAGGTATTGATAGATCGAATTGTCGTGCTTGCCTACGAAGTGATTGAGCGCGGCGCTTTGGTTTTCAATCAGCTTTATATAAACAGTTTGTACCAGATCCTCTATCATATCTTCTAGAAATTGGGGCTTGCGGTCCATCTCCTTCTTCGCCTTACTGTAGTAGGTCTTCAGCACATTGGCTCTTATTGTCGAATGATAGCGGCGCACGAATTCTTGCCAAGCGACTTCATCAAGAGGACGGCTAGAACAACGCGAGAGTAACTCGGTTATAGACCATCGGCTAGCAGGCAAATATACATCTTTTCTTTTCCTATCCCAAGGAAACTGATGATTCCCCATCACGAAAGCACGGTCAAGCCAAATGTCATATAATTCAGGCTTAAACTGTTGAGCGCAATCAAAACTTGCGATGGATTCCTCATATCTGTTTAGGCTATAAAGAGCCAAACCGCGTGCTATCCAGGCTTTGGGCAAATTAGAATTAAGAGCTAGCACGCGGTCAAGGTGTTGCACTGCTTCGCTCATCCGCCCTGTCGAAAGAGCTATTACGCCCAATCCTAAAGCTACAGCGACTCCCTGTTGCTGATCTGTCTCTAGCAACGGGCTTGGTGAAGCCGTGGCACGACTGATCTCCTTTTTGCTTATACAACCGACTTCATGGAGGGCGCTCAAAATTTCGTCACTGAGGCTTTCGAGCCTGATATCCGTGAGCAGTTCTTTAGTCAACGTGTTTACATCATTAAGATAACTGCGGATAATCTTTTCAATAGTGCTGGCTCGGACATATGAATCACCTATAGCCTCCGTTATAGCCTCTGCCGAACTATCTAATATTTCCGCCAGAGCTTCTACTAAATAACGCCTATGTTCCAGTGCATCACGGGCTTCGACCATGCGACCTAAGCTAAGGAAATTGTGGAAGCGCGCTTCTAACCGGTTGATTTCTGCGCCCATCTCTTCAGCGTCGTACCACGCTTTCAGGAAATTGATGAGCCACTGCATGCGCTCGCGAGCGTTGCGCCCGGAGCGCATCTGGTGCCATATAGCGTAAAGCGGCTCAGAGAGCGTGTAATAAGAACTTCGCCCGCGCAGGTTCGCCGCCCGGACGTAGCCCATCTCTGAAAGCCGCTTGAGTTGCGCGCTGACCTGATTGGCGGTCAATCGCGCGGCCCCGGCTATCTCGGTCGGTGTCAATCCCTCGTTCGTCTTGCCGCTCACCCGCGCGATGTGATCCAGGATTTTTCTTTGCTGCGGCGGCAGGCTCTCGACCTTCGCCTTGAAATAAGGCGTCACCTCGTCGAGCAGCTTTTCCAAGCCTTGCCGCACATCGGAAATATCCGACTGCGTAATCACCCGGTAAAGCATCAGCACAAGGCGCGGATTGCCCCCGGTAAAGTATTCGAGCGTGCGAAGGCGGGCCGCGTTCGCCTTCAGCTTCTCTTCGAAATTTTCTCTTCGGTCCAATTCGGCCCGTTTCCTGAGAAGTCCCTGCATCTGTTCGAATCGCAAACCGGAAAGGTCGTAAGTTTTGAAAAAATTGTATAGCGGCTGGTCGTAAGCGCGGGCTTCGTGAAAGAAAGAGACCGCACAACCTATCATCATCATCGTGCCGTCGTTCATCAACACGTCGCGCAGCCGCGCGTTGTCGCGCTCGTCGTTTATCTGTTCGAGTATTATGTCGAGATTGTCTACAAGCAAAAGGAGACGCTTCTTGTTTTCCCGCCGCCAATCTTTGATCAAGGCCAGCGCAGCCTCTTGTAAATCCTCACTGTCAGGGTTTTCGGCCTTCAACTGCTCGGCGCGTCTGAGCAAGTCCTCATCGTCCGTATCTGCCGCGATGAGCGCGAGGACTTCCATCCAAAAGTCCGCGAGGTCGTAAATCCCATAAGACTCTTCGGGAAATTTCACCGCCTGCCATCGCTTCGCAAGGCCGCGATCTTTTATAGCGAACTTCACCATCAGCAGCACGGTCGTCTTTCCCATTCCACGCGGAGCGATTATCAGCAAGTGCTGAACGCCCGCGCCGTCAGGCTGGCGCTTGATCGTTGAAATAAGTTCGTCAATAATCCATTCGCGCGCGACGAAGGTCGCCTTGATTTCATGCTCAGGCATCGAATCAGGGTTGTATAAAAATTCCATAACGAGTCACCTCAAACGCCTGTATCCATCCCATAATGCCGCAGCCACCAATCGCGCAGCAGCTTGCAGGAAAACTCGTACCGGCGCGTGTCAAAACCGTAACGCACGTAAAAGTCATTTTCGAGATCGGTCATCAGGCGATTGAATTCTTCTATTTCGGCTTGCCTGCCGAATATCTCTTTGTGGAACTGATAGCAGACATCGCGCGAAAGCGAGCCGCTAAGGGCAAGTTCGCGCAAAATGCGCTTGCTGGCTTTCTCTTCGCGCGGCTTGTAATAGTCGCGCAACCTGCCGTAGTAGTGATCGAAATACGTTTTGCAATCCACGGCCAATACTTTGTCGCGATATATCCGCTCGACTTTTTTAGGCGTGACCTGCTCGCCGTCCTGCGCATGCGTTTTATCTACTTCAGAGAAGATGATCTGAATGAAGTAGGGCACGGGGATTCCTATCAACTCAAGCATACGTTTTTTGCTTGGCCGCGATATGGTGATTTCATGAGACTCGGCCAACTCGTCCAGGAATTTGGCGGCGGTTTTCAGCGGAAAGGGTTCGAGACGCATTTGCTCGAAATCGTTTATCGCGGTCACTTCGCCCAGGTCGTTGAGTACGTGGCCTATTCCAATCGAGCCTGCGATCAGAAAACGAACATTCATCACATTCGGTTTCTGACGCAATGCGCGCAGCCAACGAAGCATAGTCTTTGCCTCTTCGCGATGGGCTTCAGACCTCGCCATGCGGTCGATCATCATGGGAAGTTCATCAAGGATGAAAATGATAGTGGTTTCGGAAGCGGCAACTTTCTCGAACAACTCCTCTCCGCTCTCCTGCCATCGCAGACGCACTTGCTCTTTCAGCTTCAACTTCAATTTCACCAGTTCTACTTCTTCTATGTTTTCCTTAAACCCGGACCATATACGTTTGGGCAGATAACTCAACCCGCTTATGATTTTCGAAAGCCTCGTGTCTTTGGCCAGTTGTTCGACAAGCTCGGTTATCAACTGCGCAGGTTCGGTCATGTGCTGAAGGTCTGCATGAACGACCCTGTAATCCCAAGCCGGTTCATCTATCAGGCGATACATCACGCTTGTTTTGCCGAACCGGCGCGGGGCCGCAAGGACTACGTCTCCAGCTTTCAGCTTATTTGAAACAAGCTTGACGAACTCATCGCGGCCATAGAAATCTTCACCTCTGACAGGCGGACCAACTCGATTCGTGACCATCTCTACCTCCATATCAAACAGTGTTGTTGTACAACATATTTGTTGTACAACACGATATTGTATATGTCAAGGAAGAAGTTAAATGCAGACTGAAGAGGTATTTAACTGGCTTACTGAACGGAAGGAAGTTGTATGCAGATAGCTCTGAAATACTGAAAGGCCCGTTCTCCTTGAATTCAAAACTTAGGGGACGACGGGCCTTGATCGAGTTAAAGCCGACTTTACCTCTCCCAGAAAAACTTCTCTCTCTCCCTTCGTTCGGGATAGACCTCATCCATATTTGCCGTGTCATACAAGACGCCGTTTATCATCACGTAGCGGATGGTCTCCGTGTTGCGGATGCTCTCAAGTGGGTTCTTGTCCATCACCATCAAATCGGCGAGCTTGCCCGCTTCGATCGAGCCTATATCTTTATCAAGCCCTAAATACTGCGCGCCATAAAGTGTGCCGCAGCGTATGGCTTCCATCGCGCTGAGGCCGCCCTGCTCAAGCATCCATAGCTCCCAGTGCGCACCCAATCCTTGAAGCTGGCCGTGCGCG
>JAKEHD010000102.1 GCA_022615215.1 Blastocatellia bacterium | reverse complement strand
TGTCACCACCGATAACGGCAATCTGAAACAGCAGTTCTGCTTCGCCTATCAGGAAGGCAAGTTGATCGTCACGACCACCGAAGGCTTGATGATCCGCGCGCTCGCAAATGCCCGCCAACCGGGCGAGGATTCTCTTCAAGCGGATGTCCTCGCAACAGCCACACTCGCCGGAGGGTTCACCGCGCACGAGATCGTTATATGGCTCGATCAGGCCCAGTTGAACAAAAATCTTTACTTCAATAACTACTGGATTCATCGCAACACCGGAGAGCGAGCGCCCTCTTCTCTTGCCCGGATAGAGAGCGGACTGATCGACGTGCGCCTGACGCCGCAGGGACTCAGCGAACAGCGATGGTTCAAGCTTGCGAGCTCGTCTGCACAGACGGGCGCGCTCACGGCAGAGCAGACCGCCGCTTTGACGGCGTTCGCCCCTGCGGACGCTCAACTCGTAGAGATACACGCTCAGGGCGAGTCGGGCGAGAAGCTCGAAGAGGCGGTGGCGCGGACTCTCTTCGGAAAGTTGAAAGAAGGAACATGGTCGCCTGCCGATATACCCGACCGCACGCGCTATATGCGCACGGAGGGCAGCACGTCGCGAACGGAGCGGTACAGGCGGCTCGACTCGCGGTTCGATAGAGACGTAGACGACGAGCATGCGCCGGGAAAAGCACTCCCTCACGGTCGTGCTACTGAAAACGTCAGGGCCGCCCCGTCGCAGGAAAGCGGGTTCACCGATAAGGCCGCTTCGGTCTTCGCGGCCCTGTCGCCCGTCGGCTACTGCTGTGTGGCCAGATCGCGCGCAAGCGCCGGAACGCCCTTCGTCAGCTTCGAGCGCGCAATAATTATCGAGACCGCGAATATCAATGCGCTCGACCGCGCGGCGATGGAGCAAGCCATCGGCGATGAATTGCGAGCGCGATTCGTGGTGTCAGGTATAGACCCGCAGATCGAGTGGCGCGATGAAGCGGGCGGAAGCCCTGCGCCCGTGCGCTATGTGGCGCAGTCGTTATTGGAGCAAGGGGCTGCCTACGCGGTATCGGGCAAATACCTCGTGCTGGCATCGAGCCGCGAGTTTGCAAGGGATATTCTGAGATCTGCGGCCGCGCCCGCCGCCCCACAACGAATAGACGGCCCGGCGGAGTTTTACGCCCTTGTGCGCGTGGCCGCAAGCCGGCCCGTGTTCGACACGTTGATGTCGAAACTCGATGGCAAGACCGCTGAAGCGCCAGAGAGCGGAAGCGACGTGAAGTTCTTCAGCGGCAACCTGTCGAGCCTTGTCGCCGCCTCGGCCATCCGCGAGGTGAGAATCCGCCGCGAAACCAATGGCGCTCTGATGGTCGAGCGCCTGGTCTATTCCTGGTAGCGGAAGAATAGCAGGGGAGCAGAGGTGCAGGGGAGACGGGGAGACGCGGAGACGCGGAGACACGGAGACACGGGGATTGGGAAATCAATCTCTCGCCGCGTCGCCGCGTCACCCACTCGCCGCGTCGCCGCGTCACCCACTCGCCGCGTCTCTCCTGCACCCCTGCACCCTTCCATCTTCTGTCGCTTATTGCGTGATTTCTGCAACTGCTGTTATTGTTTTCGCTCTATCGAAATCAGGAAAGGGCGTCAGCAGATAAAATCATCGAATGTCTCGGAAACTTCTCATCGTAGCGATACTGGTTCTACTGGCCGGGCTTGGAGTTGCGGCTGCCTTCTACTTTTATCCTCAAGAGGCTCCTTATGAAGACCTCGACAAGGCGACGGCGCTCTTCTTTCATCGTTTGAACGCCGAACAGTACGATGCGATTTACGATGACGCTTCGCCATATTATAAAGAGGCCAATACGCGCGCTGCCATGTTGGAGAACCTCAAGACGGTGAAGGCTCTCGGCAACCATGCCACCCCTGCGCGGATACAGATGGTCTTCGACACTTACAAAGGCCACCGCATCGCCGAGCCGGTCTACGGTATTCTCTTCGAGAGGGCGAGGACGCTCTTCTCCCTCAGATATATCGATGAGGGCGGCGAATGGAAGCTAATGGGATTTACGGTCAAAAGTCGCTCAGGCGGTTGATCGACACACGTCGGCTCATATAATATTGCTTCCCGGCTCAGAAACTCAGAAGGAAAAAGGAAAAAGTTAAAAGGAAAAGTACGGGGCTCTTTCTTTTGCCTTTTTACTTTTTACCTGAAAGACAGGCGCAAGAAAGAAATCTTTAGGCGACTTACAAATCTACTTATTACTGTTCCCCGAACGATCTCGAAACGGCTGGTCAAGGGTGTACGATTTGTGGCGGAGGTGTTTTATGAAACGAAGTTCGATCTTTACATTCATCGCGGTTGCGATGCTGATCATGGTTTCAATTGCGGGCGCGGATGTCGGGTCCCTGCTGAAAGAATCGGGCAGCGAAGACGACGGCTCACCGCTGTCTAAATCGCAGCGCGACGGGCGTTTTACAAATGCGCGCAATTACCGCAGTCCTGGCAATATCCGCAAAGTCGTGATCGCGACGAGTAACACCGAAGCCCTCACCCGCGCGCGCGAGTCTGGAGCGGTCGAGGTCTCCGACTACGGCTCTTTCAAATTGCTCGTGATGAACGAGTCCGCGCTCGAAGCCATGGAAAAAGCAGGGGAGCAGGGGAGCAGAGGAGCAGGGGAGCGGAGAAGCAGGGGAGCAGGGGAGCAGGGGAGCAGGGGAGAGGAGAGCCATAGAAGCAGTGAAGCCAGAGCCCGAGCACCCCTGCACCCCCGCACCCCTGCACCCCTGCATTCCCTAACGGTGCGCGACGATTACAACCTGCTCCTTCTGCGTTCGGGAGCGATTGATACGACGGCGGATGAGTCTGCCGGGAATTTTTTCGGCCTCAGCCGCGCCGCCGGAATGAAGGGCGGGTCGGCAGAGGCTTCGTCTTCGCAACAGGGCAAGGCCGCAGGGTCGCGCCTTCGTTTGATTCAGTTCGTCGGCCCGGTCAAACGCGCCTGGCTCGATCAACTCGCCGCCTTCGGGTTCGACCTGATCGCTTACGTGCCTAACAATGGCTACCTGGTTCGCGGGGATGCGGGCGCGGTCGCTATGCTGCACGCGGCCAGAGAGCGGGGCGACGAGCCTGTCCAATGGGAAGGCCCGTTTACGGATGACTACAAGGTCGATCCCCGTTTTCGAGACGTTTTGAAAGGCGGAGCAGGCGGCGAAGTGATGGCGGCGGTCCAGGTGGCGCGCACCTCCTCGGACCAGGATCAGGGCTGGAGGCGAGACCTGGAAACCGTCATGAGCATGGCCTCCGAGATCATAAGCAAACCTTATCAGGTGATGGGATTCATCAACCTGAAGATCAGGATCAAGGCACGCCGCATAAGCGATATAGCCGCGCTCGAAAACGTGATCAACATAGAACCCTGGCAAGCGCCTGAACTGCTCGACGAGCGCGCGGCGCGCATAGTTACGGGCGATGTGGGCGAAGACGGTAAGACGGTGGGCGATCCCGGATACCTCTCCTGGTTGCAATCGCGCGGACTCGCATCGAGATTCAACTTCGCCATAGATGTGGCCGATACCGGCCTGGACCGTGGAAAGACGGGCACTGATGAATTACATCCCGATTTCCTCGACTCATCGGGGCAGAGCCGCGTCCTCTACGCGCGCGACTACACAGGTGAACTCGACGCCGGAGACGTTCCCGGTCATGGAACCATCAACGTATCGATAGCCGGGGGGGCCAACTTTTCTACGGATGCGGGCGCGCGCGACTCTTCGCAGTACGGACATGGCATAGGCATAGCGCCGTTCGCTTTGCTTGGGTCGTCGAAGATATTCAGGGCGGATGCCGGGTTCGGTCTCGCCGAACCTTATACGAATCTGATCTCTGCGGCTTACCGCGATGGCGCGCGCATATCGTCGAACAGTTGGGGAGCGGTTACGAATTCTTACACGATAGACTCTCAGGAATACGATTCGCGCGCACGGGACGCGCTCCCGACGGAGCCGGGCAATCAGGAGATGGTCATAGTATTTGCGGCGGGGAATGCCTCGCGTGATGAAGCTGTATCGAGTCCGGGGACCGGAAAGAATCTCATTTCGGTTGCGGCGAGCGAAGGGGTTAGAGGCGGCGAAGACGGCTGTGGGATCATAGATGAAGATGCCGACAACGCTTTCGACATAGTCTTTTTCTCATCGGGCGGGCCGCTCGATGACGGGAGAATGAAGCCCGATATAGCCGCTCCCGGCACTCACATACAGGGCGCGGCTTCGCAGCATCCCGATTTCGAAGGCTCGCGCGTATGCGGCGAAGACTTCGACAAACCTTACTTCCCTGCGGGCCAGACCCTCTATACGTGGTCATCGGGCACGAGCCATGCGACGCCGCAGGTGGCCGGGGCCGCCGCGCTCGTGCGGCAAATCTTTTTAAATCGCGGCCAGGAAGCGAGCGCCGCTTTCGTCAAGGCGATGCTGTTGAATTCCACACGCTACATCGCGGGCGAGCTTGCGGGCGGCTCTCTGCCCCATTTGCGTCAGGGGTGGGGATTGATGGATATAGGCCGCGCGCTCGACGACACTCCGAGAATACTCGTCGATCAAACACACACCTTCACCGAAAGCGGCCAGGAGATGATCATAACGGGCCAGATCCGCGACCCTGCGCGTCCGTTTCGCGTAACGCTCTGTTGGAGCGACGCGCCCGGCTTTTCGGCGTTCGCTCCGTGGGTCAACGATCTGGACCTGGAAATCACGATAAACGGGCAGGTCTACAACGGCAACAATTTCAAGGGCGACGAGTCGCAGGCAGGCGGAGAGCCTGACACCAGGAACAATGTCGAAAGCGTCTGGCTGCCTGCGGGCACCGCAGGGGCATTCGCCATACGGGTGCGGGCCGCAAACATCGCCGGAGACGGCGTGCCGGGAAATCTCGGTCTGGCGGACCAGGACTTTGCGCTCGTGGTCTACAACGCAGAGAAGCGGGACGTAGGGGTTGCGGCGCTTGCAAGCGTAGCGGTGACAGGCGGCGCGGATAGTGTGATAGAACCGGGCGAGACGGCTTCATTGAAGATAGGTTTGAGGAATTCCTCTCCCGTCAGCCTGACCGGCGGGCAGGGAGTGCTTGCAACCGCGACTTCAGGTATAGCGATAACCTCCGCCACGTCGAACTTCCCCAATATAGCTTCGGGCGGCACGGGCGAGAACTTGCAGGAACTGGTCTTCACGGTCGCTTCGGACGTCGCATGCGGGACATTGATAGATTTCACGCTTGAGGTGAGCCATCAGGGGACGTTCGCGCGAATACCGTTCCAGGCGCTTGTGGGAAGAGAGGAGCCTGTCGAGTTGTTCGAAGACGACGTGGAATCGGGCGAGGCGAAATGGACGCACGCCAGCGGGATCAAGAAGAAGAAGAAGCGCGTGGACACGTGGGAGCGATCGACGCAGCGGTTCCGCTCCGGCGGCCAGGCCTGGTTCACGTCGGACCTGGACAAGGTCACGGACGCGCACCTCGATACGATACCCGTACAGCTTCCTGCCGAAGGTCGCAATATAGAGTTGGTCTTCTATCACACTTTCTCTCTCGAAGGGAACGGTTTCGACGGAGGGGTGATAGAGATATCGACGGGCGAAGCCTTCGAAGACCTGGGCGATAAGATTCTGAAAGGCGGTTACACGGGAGGGATACTCGATTTCAGCGGCAATCCGCTCGGGGGCAGGAGGGGCTGGGTAGGAGGCCGCCTGGGCGACTTCAAGGAGGTCGTAGTCGACCTGAGCAGCTATGCGGGCCAGACCGTGATAATAAGGTTCCGCATAGGAACAGACTCAAGCATAGCGGGCATGGGCTGGTACATCGATGATGTAACGATAGGGGGCAACCGGGTGCTTTGCGCGCCGTAAGAAAGAAATATTTGTTGAGAAAGAAATCTTTATGCGGCTTCAGCGAATCGCCAGGATTGCGTTTGTGTTTCTGACAAGGCGCGGGCCGGTAAAACACGACCGGCCTGCGCTTTTTTGATCCCCTCCTTGCACCCCGCTTCGCTCGCTACGCATAGCGCATTCGCTGAACTCGCACCAATGATTTGGTACTTGTCAACGCCCAATATCGATGGACAAACCTACTGAAGTTCGTGCTAGACTTGGCTCGGAGGAAATTCAATGAGTAAGAGCTTTTCGCTGGAAATACCGGAGACCGAAGCGGCCAATATCGAGTCGGCCCTCGACGAACTACTCAAGGCATTGAGACGACTCGATGAAGAGCATGAACAGAGGTGGGAAAAGGTCAGTCGCCTCAGGGCAGAGACACAGGTAATGATGGAGCAGATAGAGACTCAATTGCATGTGGAAAAAGATTTATGAGGCTTGTTCGCTCTGACGTTAAAGATGGACTGAACATTAGCGGCGTCTACGGCCGCCGCACTCCAAAAAATCGCTCACCGAAGAAAGAAATCTTTAGAGGAAGCTCTCGATGGAAAGTTTCATGCCCTGCGCCGCACGGAGTATAACCATAAAGACGATTAGAGGTAAGGCAAATGGCTGACGAATGCCCGGAGGATGAACCACTGGCGGCTTTTGCCGGAGGGGAGCTTATGCCAAAAGAGCGAGGGCCGATAGAATCCCACCTCGTAAAATGCAATGACTGTTTTGATATAGTAGCTTTTGTGATACGCGCCGACCTGCTGATACCCGACCCGATTCCTCTCAGGCTCAAAACCACTTGAAGAAGAGCGAGTATTCGGATATGGAGAAGAGCCGCTGCCCCTGCAATCCGAACAACTTTTACATACCCATCCGGCAGGCCCATTATACTTTTGCCTGTTCCGCATTCCGAAATCCGCATTCCGCTTGCATACCCATCCGGCAGGCTCATTATACTTTTAGGCCATCGATCACACACTTTCATTGACGTACAAAGCAGGATGGTCTAATATCATGCCGCCTCAGGGAAGGGTTCCCGGAGGTTGCTGAAGTCGGTTTTGCGAGTCTCAGGTTAAGTTGCCCGTGTCTTAACGAAGCCTCGCGCGACCAGCATATATCAGTAGCGAGCGCCGATCAGGTTTTTCTTGATTCATAAACTCAACAAATAGAGACCGATTTCTCTGCTACGTCGAAGCGCGTGTGAGCGGCGAGCGGGCGCAACCTTTGCCATGCGTCCCGATCAATGCGGGCACATTTAAGCAGCAGGAGGAGCCGAAATGATAAGCCCCCTCGAATTAGGATTGTATAGTTTGATCCGGCAGGCGTATTCCGTCGGTCTGGCCCGTCATGGCGAACTCGATATAAGCGTTGAATGTTTCTCCGACCATATCGTTTCAATCATAGAGAAGCATAACGAGCCGACTCCAACGCAGGCCGCCGCCTTGAGTTTCTTCAAAGGGCTTCACACGGATGATCTCTATCTGGCGATTGCCTGCGCCGAGTCGAAAGGGGTTGCCTGGAGCCGTATCTATGATATTTACAAGGAACCCATACGCCATTGGGTCCGTTCCATATACGGGCCCTGCGATGAGATCGACGAAATCGCAAGCGACATAATGTCCGACCTCTTTATGCCGGACGGTTCGGGCAGCAGCCGGATTGCAAGCTACGATGGGAGATGGTCTCTGGCCACCTGGCTCCATGCGGTCGTCAAGAACCGCGCCTTGAACTATTGCAAGCGCAGATGCAATGGCGATGAGCCGCTCGATTCCCTGCCCTATATAGTCGACGGCGGGGCTTTCGATAGAATAGAAGCCGCGCTCGGGGTCGAGCTATACGGGCGGCTGATATGGGATGCGCTCGACATCGCGGGGCGTAAACTTGACGATGAGGAGCGGTCTATTCTGTTGATGCGTTACGACGAGCAGATGCCTGCGGTCGAGGTAGCGCGCAAGCTCGGTATGCACCCGTCGGATTTATCTCGTAAGACGAAGCGGATTCAGAATAGGTTCGGCAAGTCGGTGAGGGGAGTTCTGGCCTTCAAGCACGGGCTGCCCGATGCGGCTGTAGATGAGTGCATAAGGGAGATTCGAGAGACCCCTTACTATTCGCTCCTGGAAGTCCTCAAAAGGCAGCAGGCTTCTGTCAATGAACCCGCTTTCAGAAATGATGAAGGATTTCAGGAAGGATGAAGGATGAAAGCTGTGAATAACGGGCAATTCATCCTTCACTCCTTAAAGGCGACCCTGTAGAATCGCAGTCACTTTGTAAATACTCTGCCGCGCGAGCGGCTGCTGAATTTAGCCGGGTCTTTCAAGGCCCGGATAGCCGTGTCGAAGAGATTTCGCGTCGCGCGAGCGACGGTTGAAATCAATCAACCGATTCAATCGTCGCTCGCGCGACGAGGCATTTATCAACTCGATTTGCAGGCGCAAAATTCCCTGCCTGAATTCAACCGTCCATAGGGACGAGAGAAGCTGAGTGGTTACTTTACCGTTTGCCTTTTTCATTCCATCGTCCTTCCACAAAAAAAAATCGACATGTAGTGAAAATAATCTGCAATTTTCTCTGGCTCAACTGTATATATACATGACAAAGAAAAACTGACCGGCTGAGAAAGTATTCTTTTCCAGCCGGAGCGGGACGTGTGTTCGTGTGAGGCTCTGACTGTTGCAGAGCGACCGCAAGCAAGTAGCCTCACAGGAGATAAGAGAATAAATTCCCTGGAGCGATGGGCGCTCGATGATATAGAGATCGCGGCGCAAAGATAGAGATGTGTCTGTAGCGACATAGGAGAGGCGATGTCAAAAAGGAAAAAGAGCAAGCGAAGCAAGCCCGCTGCCAAAGCCACAGGCAGGGGCAGATTGTTCGTAGTGATCTCGTTGATAGCAGCCCTGGCAGTGACGGGCGCGATCCTGGCAGGGCGGGCGCTCTCGGGGGGAAGCCCTCCTGATTCCGAGATGAGCGCCGTCACACCGCCCATCCCCGCGCCGCCCGTTCAATCGCCATCTCCGGGCAAGGAGTATATATATTCGGCCGGCAAGCTGGTCAGCACAGAAGAGCCTGCGGGCGGCGGGCCTTCCTGTTCGTTCTCAATCAATCCGACGAGTCAGTCATTCGCGGCGAGCGGAGGAACGGGCAGCGTCGGTGTGACAGTGACATCGGGAAGCGGATGCAATTGGACGGCTACAAGCAACGCCACGTGGATCACGATCACAGCAGGCGCAAGCGGCACGGGCAATGGCACGGTCTTCTACTCCGTAGCGGTCAATTCCATTACCAGCCCTCGCAGCGGGACGATGACCGTAGCCGGGTTGACCTTAACCGTCGATCAGGCAGCAGCGAGCGGCGGCTGCACATACTCGATCAATCCAACGAGTCAGTCAATTGGAGCA
>JAKEHD010000101.1 GCA_022615215.1 Blastocatellia bacterium | reverse complement strand
GTCGATGAAACGAGTCACTCCGATTCGTCTTCCCCGGCCGCGCTGAGGACACGAGCATACAACCGTCGACTGATCCAAAGCGCCGCCATCGACGGCGCACTCCAAATATGGTTCCGCTGAAAAAGGTTCATGCCGCGCGTAGTATATATCTCCTCTGCTCCCCTGCTCCCCCGCACCCCTGCACCCCTGCATTCCTTCACCCTTTCACGATCTCCTCGATCTGTTCTCGCATGTGGCGCAGGCCGTCATCGATTTTCATCTGATCGATCATCACTCGCTGCACTGTGCGCCAGAGCACTTCTTCAACCTTCGGATAGCGCGCGAACCTCGGCGGGGCGAGCATGTGACGAGTGATTACCTGTTCGAGCATCGCAAGGCGCGCTTCGTTCGCCGGGTCCGCTTCGGCTTGCATCTGTCGCATAACGGAGCGGCGCACAGGCACGCATCCATTGCGAGCTTCGAGCAGTTGTTGCTCGAATGCGGTCAAGTGAAGCAGCACCTTCAGGGCTTCGGGCTTGTCAGCGCCCCTTCGCGTGAGGGCGAACGTATGGCCGCCGCCGTAAGAGAGAGATTTGCCCGTCGGTCCTGTCGGGTAGATGCTCAAGCCTAATCGGTCATGCACCTCGGACAGATTCGCATCGCGATAGAGGCTGTAATAACCGGGCCAGTCGCCAATCATAGCTGCGCGCCCCGCGCGAAAGCATTCGTGAATTTTATCGTAATGCCATTCGGGAAGCTCCTTCGGCACAAGCCCCTCGACATAGAACGTGCGCAGAAGATCGAGCGCCCACCTGCCGCCTTCGTTTTCTATGTCGGGCACGAGGTTTTCAGGAAAGAGGCTTGCTCCGGCCATCTCCGCGAGTTCGTAAAAAGTGCCGAAGAGACCCGATTCCCGCCCCGGAAACAGAAACCCGTAGCACGCGGGCGGAGAGTTCAACTTTCGGGCCGTCTCAAGCAGATCATCCCATGTTGCGGGCGGCGATTCCATGAGGTCCGCGCGGTAATGCAACAATCTCACGTCAATATTGCGCGGGATGCCGTAGAGCACGCCCTCAACACGTGCGAGTTCCAAAATGAGCGGAACGAAATCATCGAGCATCGCACCGCCCGCGAGGTCATTGAGAGGCGCGAGGAAGTGGAGTTGCGACGGAGCATATTTCGTGTGCGTCGACACGAGGTCGTAAGGGACTTCGGATAACCCGGCAAGATGGTGATTGAGCGCCGGGTGATCGCCGCTGAATGCCACGTTGACTGTGATGCCGGTCGAGCTTGTAAATTCCGGCAGGCACACATAGAGCGGATCATAAGCCGGGCCGCTTATGAGGGCGACCTGTAACTGGTTGCTCACGTGCTCTCCTTCCTATTAATCTTTCAGTTCATATATCGCTTGACTTCGGGCAAAGCCAGTAACATTTTGGCCGCGTAGCGGCAATTGATTTGAGCCGGGTCTTTCAGGTTCTGGCTCGCTGCAAAGCCATCCCCCCATCGCAGAGAGCGGCGATCAAATCAGCCCAAAAGTTCAACGGGGCCGCGAAGCACGATTGGCGGCCTTTCCTGCGGCGCTACGCTATATACTGTTGCTGCGGTAATTATTCGGCCACAAATATGACAACTCATTTAGTAGTCAGTGGTCCGTGGTCCGTTGTTGCGGTAGCGCGATGTCTTGATCGAAGAGCAACTGACGGAAGCGTACTTATGAGCGACCACGCGATTACGCGACCACGCGATTACGCGACTACGCCCCGCTGCCGGACAACTGACAAGGGACAAATTAGCATAGATAATTTCATGGTTTATCCTTATTCAGATTCCTATAAAGATATATTCGCTGACCAGATTGAATTCATTGGCGATCTTATGATTATGCGTGCCAAAGGAATACCTGTGCGTAAAACTTTCCACCCGCACTTCTTTTTTGACAGAGCGCATTAATTCGATCATTTCTTCTTTTGTTGGAAGACAATTCTTTGAATACGAAACCACTATGATAGAATCCTCATACTTCTTGAATAGTCTGGCGAAGGCATCATAAACGGTTCTCTTCGAGTCAAATGGTGACCGCAATCTGGCAAATTTTTTAGTCGTGGTATGATTCAAGATTTGTAGCCCCTCCCAATATCTGGCCAGCCCTTCGATGAAATGGTAGCGGCGAGAATAATCGTTGTCAGACCGCAAAGAAACATAAGGCGGGTCCAAATACACTAAATCTGCATAAGGAGCATCAAGGTCGAAGATATCAACCCAAAAAGCTTTATTGGCTTGACCATTATCGAAAACAGCCAGATAGAACTCCTGGGCGGCGCGTCTGATATGTTCTTCCAGGGTTAGCTTTATATCATTACGACCATCGAGATAACGATCGAAGCCAGTGTAAGTAAAAATGCCGCGAGGCCGTTTCTTCAAACAAGCGCGTGTTATGGCAGACAGAGCCAAAGAACGTTTGTACTCGCATTCAAGATCACGGATATTAGCTGATACCCGATCCAGAAGCTGGTTTTCTTCATCAGTGAAATATAATCCACGAAAGTTTTCTTCAATGAAGCGAGGATGTTTTGCTCTGGGACTCAGAATATAATCAATGTCTTCCGGTAATAGAATCTCAGTTCCGTTTTCAATGGTTGCGTTCGTTATATGATAAGAGAGTGCTAAGAAGTCGTTCGCGTAAACTCGCTTTCCCTTTTGTTTGAATAAGTATGCGATACTGCCCGTTCCTGAGAAGGCATCGAGAACGGTCTGGAATTCGAGGCTTCTGACGGAATTCCAGATGAACTCGCGTAATACAGCTTTGCTTCCCATATAGCGGGTTGAAGGGAAGACAGGTGTATTGAAATCAATTCCGGGTAGTTTCATTTCAAAGGCCATACAAGGATTACCTCTGATATATTACCGCGCCCCGAGCCATTCTTGTTTATATTGCGCCTGGCCTGGACTTTGTGAATCTCCCAATCGGAATAACATTTTCGAATAAAATCACAATCGGAATTGCTGGCTACGACGTAACAACCACGCTGACCGAGCTTTCTTAACAACGCAGCCAATTTTACCTGATCACGCTTGTAAAAGAAATCTTTGGTGTATCGCTTGAAATCCGAGTACCGGGATATCGGGTGATAAGGCGGGTCGGCATAAATAAAATCTCCGGGTTGGGCTTCCCTGTATAAAAAGCTATGGTAATCCTCGCAAAATAGCTGAGTGTTTTTCAAAGATCGGCTGGCGTCTCCGAGACGCTCTCGGTCGCAGATGGTCGGATTAGAATAATCTCCGAATGGAACATTGAATTGATTCTTCTTGTTGACTCGATACAGACCATTAAAGCAAGTACGATTCAGGTAAATAAAACGGGCGGCTCTCTCCACTGTATCAAGGTCGTTAGGAACCTGTGCTCGCATTTTATAAAAGAACTCTTTTTCATTCGGATAGGTGGATAGTAATTCGATAAGCTTGTCTACCTCATCTCGCACAATTTCATAAGTGTTAATCAGTTCAGCATTGCTGTCATTCAAGAGCGCTTTGTCAGGCTGAAGGTCGAAGAACAAAGCTCCCCCTCCCAAAAAGGGTTCTACGTATCGACAGAAGCTAGAAGGAACGAATCTGCGAAGTTCGGAAAGCAATTGGGACTTTCCGCCCGCCCACTTGAGGAAAGGAGTTACGGCAACTTGTTTTTTGATCCGGGCGTCCGGGAAAAGAAGCTCAGGCTCATATTTTTCCTTCACTTTCATAATTTTTATTCAGTTAATGACAAAAATAGCAGTTTGATCAAGGCTTGGTATGATAACGGAAGAAGTGCCAGTAGTACACCTGCAATGAGCGAGGTTCGTCTGATGGTTGCTAACCGCCATGCCCGTCGTCGTGAAATCACTTCGCCTATGCCTCTCCGTTCGGGAACTCGTAAGCCTTGAGCGATTCGGGTTTCATCTCGATGCTGTAGCCGGGAGCCAGAGGGACCATATAATGGCCGTTCTCGATCACCACAGGATTTATGAAATGCTCGTGCAGATGATCGACGTATTCCAGTCGGCGGTTTTCAAGCGAGCTGCTCACCGCTATGTAATCGAATAGCGCGAGGTGCTGCACGTACTCGCAGAGTCCCACGCCGCCCGCGTGCGGGCATACGGGCACTCCGAATTTTGCCGCCATAAGCAGCACCGCTATCACTTCGTTTACGCCGCCCAGGCGACAGCTATCGATCTGACAGAAGCTTATCGCTCCGGCTTGCAGGAGTTGTTTGAACATCACGCGATTGTGACAGTGCTCGCCCGTCGCAACGCCTACGGGGGCAAGGGCGCGCGCAAGGCGTGCGTGCCCGAGAACATCATCCGGGCTGGTCGGCTCTTCTATCCAGAGCGGATGGAATTGCGCGAGTTCTTTCATCCACTCGATGGCTTGCTCCACGTCCCACACCTGATTTGCATCCATCATAAGAGTCAGGTCCGGGCCGATCTCTTCGCGCACTAAAGCCGCTCGGCGAATATCGTCATCAAGGTCGCGGCCCACTTTCATCTTGAAGTGCGTCCACCCTTCGGCCATCGCCTGACGGATAAGGTGTCTTATCTTTTCATCCGGGTATCCGAGCCATCCGGCCGAGGTCGTATAAGCCGGATAGCCGCGTTCGAGCATCTCCGATTCGCGCGTGGCCCGCGTCGGCTCCCATCGGCGCAATATCCGTATCGCTTCGTCAGGCGTGAGCGCGTCGGTGATATAACGGAAAGGCACGGCAGAAACTATCTGCTCAGGCGTCATATCCACGAGCAATTTCCACAGCGGCTTGCCTTCGGCTTTTGCATACAAATCCCACACTGCATTGACCACAGCCCCCGTCGCAAGGTGTATGATTCCTTTTTCCGGGCCTATCCATCGAAGCTGGCTGTCGCCCGTCAGCGCGTTCCAGAAGGCTCCCATGTCAGCGGTCAACGACTCAAGAGTTTTGCCCGCGAGCATCGGCTTTATCGCTTCTATGGCCGCGCAGCAAAGCTCGTTGCCGCGACCTATGGTGAACGTGAGACCGTGCCCCTCGATGCCCGCAGGGCTGTCGGTTCGCAGTATGACGTAAGCCGCCGAGTAATCGGGATCGACATTCATCGCGTCCGAGCCGTCGAGCGCGCGCGAGGTCGGAAAGCGAATGTCGAGCGTTTCGATCTCTGTGATAGTGATGGACATAATCTTCCTTCAGCTATCAGCCGTCAGCCGTCAGCTATCAGCCGTCAGCCATCAGCTATACTGACCTCTCCTCTGCACCCCTGCTCCCTTGCTTCTCTAAAGCGCGTCCAATAAATGTATTCATTCGGGCGCGCGGCATTATACTTGAAATTGTCGGCGTCAACAAATAGTGTTTTACCTATACAAATCAGGAGGCACAGGTGGCGGACTTTCGCTATGAAAACAAGACAGTCATCATAACGGGCGGCAGCCGGGGCATAGGCAAAGGCTGTGCGCAGGAGTTCGTCCGCGCAGGCGCAAAAGTCGTCTTATGTTCCAATGACCGGGCCGAAGGCGACAGAACCTGCGCCGATTTGAAGGCTCTCGCCTTGCGCCAGGGAGCGGGCGATGCCTCTTTCGTTTACTGCGATGTCAGAAAGACCGAAGAGATAGAGAATCTTATACAAACGGCTTACTCGCGTCACCAAAAGATCGATTGTTTGATAAACAATGCCGGATGGCATCCGCCTCACAAACCGATTGACGATTTTTCCATCGAAGAGTTTCGCGACCTGATCGATCTCAATCTCATAAGCGTCTTTGCGGCCTGCAAATTCGCGCTTCCTTACCTGAGACAGGTCCGAGGCAACATCATCAATATAGCGAGCCTCGTGGCTGCGATGGGACAACTCCACGCGACGACTTATGTTGCGACCAAGGGGGCTGTGGCCGCTTTCACGAAGGCGCTTGCCATTGATGAAGCGGCGAACGGCGTGCGCGTAAATTCGGTCTCTCCGGGAAATATCTACACGCCGCTCTGGCAGGAAGCCATAGACGCTGCCGCCGACCCCGCGCAGTGTCGCGCAGACGGTGAAGCCGCGCAGGTGATGGGACGGATGGGAACCATCGAAGAGGTCGGGCGATTGTGCCTCTTCATCGCAGCCGAAGCGACCTTCACGACCGGAGTAGATCACCGTATATCGGGCGGAGCGGAACTCGGCTATGGCCGCAAGAGCCGGACGTGACGAGACAACCACAGGTCACGACTCCCGGCGAACGATGATATTTTTGAAAGCAACGGAAGATCAACCACAGATTACACAGATAGCACAGAGAATATCTGAGAAACGACTTGTGCTAGTTGATCTGGAAGCAACCAGACCAGAGAGTAAACGGGAGTTCAGAGTACCGCCTTTAGGCGGAAGGGGCCTAAGCGACCAGGCTATTCCGGCTGAAGCCGGTACTCTGAACGTAAGCGTTCACCGGCTCATTTAGTAGAGAGGCCGAATCGTCAGCACAATACGTTGTGGTAGGCTCGTGAAATCTGCGCTGATTTTCGACTACGCGTAGGCAGCTTGATTGCACAAGTCTGGTATTATCAACAAATATGATTTCATGCCTCCCGTGAACGCTTACGAAATCTTTAAGT
>JAKEHD010000623.1 GCA_022615215.1 Blastocatellia bacterium | reverse complement strand
GCGCGGGCCGGCAATATCTTCAACCCACCCATCGCTTTCCAACCCATCAACGAATCGGGACGCAGTGGCGTCTTCGACACTGACCGGAACAATATCGGCCCGCGAGTGGCCGCCGCATGGAATCCTTCGTTCGAGGGCGGCATACTTGGCATGCTGTTCGGGAAGGGCCAAACGGTGATTCGCGGGGGATACAGCCTCATTTATGACCGGCAAAACACTGTGCAGAGCGTCATCATCCCGACGCTGGGAGTGGCTTTCGCGCAGACGGTCAACGTCAGTGGGCCGCGCTGCAACGCCACAGGTCCGGGCGGCGCAGGTTGCAATGGGGCCAATTCGAATCCGCTGCTGGGCGGGTTCCGCGCCGGGATCGACGGGGCGATTCCCCTGCCGACAGTCTCTGCGGTGACGCCTCCCGTTTCCCCATTCTGGGGCGTGAATGCCAGTGGAGGGTTGACCCTGTTCCCCGAAATCCTCTCTTTCCAGGTAGACCCGTCGATAGAGGTTCCCGAAAACCATGCCATAGACATCACCTGGCAGCGCGAGGTTCCAGGAAACATGTTGCTCGAAGTCGGCTACATCGGGCGTTTCGCCAAAAAGCTTACCCAGAGCATGAGTTTCGGCCAGGTGCCCTACATGCATCTCGACACGGCTTCGGGCCAGACGTTTGCTCAGGCTTTCGATATAGTAGCGAACCAGTTGCGCAATGGTGTGCTGGCGACAAACGTGACCCCTCAGCCCTGGTTTGAGAACCAGGTGCCCGGCGGCACGCGAAGCCTTGCGGCCGTACAGACGACGAACTTCATCAATGGAAACCTCAGCAGTATCTTCCTGAGGATCGACCAAAACCGGATGCTGGCCGGCTTGCAGCCTTTCAACAATTACCTGGCACAGACCCTCTTCCTGCGGGCAAGCACAGGCCGCTCCAACTACAACGGCATGTTTGTGACTCTGCACAAACGCCTGTCACATGGCTTGCTGTTGACGGCTAACTATACATTCTCGCGCTCGCTGGACCAGTTGGGCGCAATTCAGAACGCCGCCAGCGTCATGCCCAACAGTTTCGACCTCGATGCCGAGTATGGTCCTTCGCCATTCGACATAACCCACATCTTCAACACGACGTGGCTTTATGACCTGCCCTTCGGGCGCAGCCGTCATCTCAGCACTTCGTTCAAACCTCTCAACAAGGTGATCGAAGGCTGGTATCTATCGGGCATATACACCGCCCGAAGCGGCGATCCTCTGATCGTGACCCAGGGGGGCGTATGGGGCGGCAGTCTCGCCCTTGTGTTCAATTCAGGGGCGATACCCACGGTCGCTCCCGATACGTTTGGCAGCGGTGTAAATTCGGGCGTCAAGGGGTCGAACAACATCGGCGTAAACGGCGATCCTGCAACGGGCGGCACGGGCCTCAATCTGTTTTCGAACCCGGAAGACGCATTCAATAACTTCCGCCGCGTGAATATAAGCGAGGACGGTCGCGCCGGCCGCGCCAACCCGATTCGTGGATTATCCAGATGGAACCTTGATGTTTCGTTGGGCAAGAAGACCTCTGTGACTGAACAGGTGAATGTGGTCTTCGCGTTCGACTTCTTCAACGTCTTCAACCACGTAGACTTCAACAACCCTGGCCTGTCTTTGACCGACCAGCGTGGCTTCGGAGTGATCTCGGGCCAGTTCACTCCTCCGAACCGGGTCGCAGGCAGCAGGTGGATTCAGTTCGGTCTCCGCGTGGAGTTCTAAGCGAGGCCGCGTTGTCTGACAAAAAGCAATGCGCTACACGTGAGCGCGAATCGAATCAAGCTCGTTTCGAGTGCGGCCGGTTCGAATCAACCGGCCGCACTATCTTTTTTCTTCTCAATCTTGCGGTTTGCCGCAACAGAGCGCATCAATACATTTCTCGCACCTTTATGCCCGTGTAGTATTTCTTCAGGATGTCTTTATAAGAGTATCCCTCTTTCGCAAGTCCGTAAGCCCCGGTCTGACACATGCCGACTCCGTGCCCCCAGCCCCGGCCCGTGAATATGAAAGTCGTTATGCGGCCTCGCTCGTCGCGTTCGCGGTCGATGACGAAGAGAGCCTCTTTGAGTCCGAGCGCGCTGCGTATCTTGTAGCCGCGAAGCTGCCATCGGCCCTCCTTGCCGATCACATCCATCTCGATCACTCGGTTCGAAGCTCCGAATCTCACAGGCTCTATGTCTCCTATCTCGCCTACGCGCGCGCCCGCCCGTGCGAGCTTTCGTTGAAGCTCTTGGGCACTTATGCGCTCCTGCCACCGGGCCGCAGTCGACATTCGGTCGCTCGATGCGCCTCGCTCGGCAAGCTCGGCTTCGAGGAAATCCACGCGGCCATCTTTATCCAGATGATAAGTGACGCGCTCGCCTCCTATTAGCGCGAGGCTCGCTACCGCATAGCTCTGATTGCCGAGCCGCCTGAACAGCCGCGCGTCACGCGCAACCTCGAACCCTGTCGGCTCGCTATTTTTTTTACCTGAAGTTGCGCTGCGCTTCGCGTTCGCATCAGACACGAGCAAGCGATTCTTCTCAGCCGGTTCGGCCAGGCCCGCATGAAAGTTCAGGCTCGCTTTCTGCGATTTCAAAGAGACCGCCCGCGCTATCGTTTCAATCGCCAGGGCGCGCGTGATCGCGGCCTTCGAGTTTGAAGAATCATTCGCAGGCAAACGAAGCGCGCCTTCTTTCATAAGCATCGCAATATCTGCGCGCATCTCCGCAGTCGCTTCTCCGATTTCAAACCCGGCCAGCACATAATCGACGTCCGCCTGAGACATAAGCATGCTCGCGCGGCCTTCGCCGTAGACGGCTGTGGCAACAAGCGAAGCGAATGCCGGAAGGCGTGTTACGTCGCCTGCGCGAAGGGAAGGCGCATCACGTCCGACAAGTCGAGCCGCGCGCTCGGCCCACTCAAGCGCCTCGCTTCGCTCTACATGGCCGCGCAGGTAATCGCTCGTCACCGGGCGCGGCAAATTGAAATCGAGCACTTCAAAGAGCGCCACTTCTCGCGCTACAGAGCGGCCATCCCTCCCATTGAGAATTGCCGGTTTTGCATCAGACAGAAGTTCCCGGCCCTCGCCCACAGGACGGTCGGGCGCGCATTCGACCGAGCGCAAATACGGGACCGGACGTGTGAGGAACACGGCTTCGTTGTCTTCGGTTCGCCCGCCGCAGGTTGAGGTGTAAAGCGCCTCTATGGGCAGGGCGCGTCCTTCTTCGTCCGTGTAGACGGCCACGACTCCGCGCGTCTCTTCGACTGCACGGTTCGATAGCGGATGCTCGGCCGTAAATCCTCCGTACACCTGAGACCGCGCATCATCGCGCAGGTCGAAGCCTTCCTTAGAGTAGCGGCCCCTGTGCGAGAGCGCATAAGTACGGGCGGCGACCGCCTGCGCCTTGAGCGCCTCGATTTCAGGGAAAGACCAGGGCGGAAGCTCAAGCGGCACGACGCTTCGAAGATAGTCTTCGAGCGGCAGGACGTTGATGATGTTGATCTTGCCTCGCGGATTGAGCGCGAGATGCAGTTCTCCGCGATAATCTTTTTTGCCAACGCGAACGAGCGGCGGCTTGGTGGAATCTTCGGTCGCGCGTTCGTGACCTGAAGGCTTGCGGCCTGAGCGTTTCAAATCGCTTTCGCTACCTGTAGCGACGACGATGAGAAGCTCTTCGCTCGATGCGATCATTTTGTTCGCTTCAAAAGCGGCCACCTGCGTTACGAGTTTCGACGGCGCGCTCTCGGCGGAATCCTTTTTGATGGAGCGCGGCTTCGAACCGGTCGGTTTGCTTGCGGCCTTCGCTTTATATGAGGGAGACGATCGCAGTATACCCTCTGATTTCGTCGACGAATTCTTTTCCTCTGATGCGCGGTTCGAGTCTCCGTCCTGGTCGAGCGCGATGCGCGCGTCCTGATAACCCTCGCGGCGCAGGCGTTCGACCATCTTCCCGGCCTGGCGGGTGTTATCGAATTCGCCTATCAGGACGCGGTACAGTTTCGCGCGCTCGTCATAGATCGCAGACGCGGGTTCGAAGAATTTCTTCTTGAGCTTGTCCGTGATTTTGCGCGCCTCGCGGAGCGTTGAAACCGTGGCGACCTCTGCGCGATACACTTTGGGATCTTCGACCGATAGAGGCTGGCGGCGAATCTCAATGCGAAGATCGCCGCTTGAAATCTTCGCGTCATCGCGTCCGTCTGTAGCCGAGCGGCGCACTACAAGCCCTGATGTCGAACTTATCGCAATGGAATTCACATCGGTCATCAGCCCTATGCGGATAAGCGGCTCGCTCTCTCTGTTATCCTTTTTGTTATTGTCAACTCTGCGCGGGCGCGTGGCCTCGGTCGCGCCGGTTTGATGGCGGTCAGATGCGCCGCGCTTTTCGGAAGCCGAATCGGGTTTTCTATTCTGAGCGGTCGGGCCGACACGCGCCTGGCTAACGGGCAGGAAGAGATGAAGACAGACGGACAGTATCACAACTGCCGCAAGCGCGCGCACGCGCCACTGTTGCGCAGGTTTATTCAACGTACTCATAGAAGATCACCACTTAGGAGTGTAGTACACCGTCACAGTCACAACGATCTTTTCATCTGCACCAGGGGGATAACCTTCAAAAGGGCTAGCTATAGATATAGCTTCCCTGGCGATCTTGTCAAGAGAGCTATAACCTGTCGAGCGATAAAGGCTCGCTAATAAAACTCGCCCTCCGCGTCCGATTTGCAACTCGAAATCGGCCGATACGGTATGGACGAGCATATCTTTGATCAAATCGCGCGGCATTATTCTTTCATTGGTATCCCTGATTTTCTTCCGCACGTAGGCTAGGTACTGACCCTGCACCAACTCAAATCCGAGCGCCTTTGCGCCATCTCCTTCTCCGCGCTGCGCGCTGCCCTGAGAGGGGCTCTCATTAGCAGGCGTGACCGCGTTCGCATTCGGGTCGGGTGAGGATGCGGCAGGTGCGGGAGCATTGGGCGGAGAATCCGTCCTCGCGATTTCGGGCGCGCCCGGCGTAGGGACGCGATTTCTGTCTATGGGCACGATTGCAGAGATCGGCGGCAGAGAGGGCGGGCGGGCTGCTTCGGGTTTTGGCGGCTCAGGAAGCGGCGAGGTCTCGCGCTTCGCGCCGGGGGTTCTGGACCGCGAGATCAGATTGACATCATTGGCGCGATCCGGATCGTACTCCATCTTTTTGAGATCGGCGCGATCTAACGTCTCAGGCGCGTGGCGCAGCGGGGAGGGTTCCAGAGGCGGCGCGAGTTCGGCCACTTTGACGAGCGCGACCGTCTGCGGCTGATTCGCCTCGTTTTGCTTGAGCACCCACCAATCGAGTTGCAGTATCAGCACATAAAAAATCAGATGGCTTATGACCGAGAACATGAGTATCGAAGGGAAGCGGCGGTCTCGGCCGTAAACGCCCCAGGATGCAGTCAGGGGCACATCTTCAAGAGACGGTTCTTCGACGTATCTGTTTAATGTTTCCAGCACAGCTTTTTAACTTCCATATCTCCGGGCTGATTACCTGCCACTGAGCAACCCGACTGGAAAATTATATAAGGGCCGGGGCGCATAAGGAAAGGATGAAGGATGAAGGATGAAGGATGAAGCCTCTTCACCAGAGCCATTCGATTTTCGGCGGAAAGGAATGAACCACAGGTGAGCACAGATAAACACGGATATGATGAGAAAGCAGAAATAGAGTAATCTTTGTTTTTCTCTATCTGTGTCGATCCGTGTCTATCGGGTGGTTTCTCTTTTCGCCCTGTCTTTCGAAGCCTTACACCTTCACTCCGGCTTTCATCCTTCATCCCTCATCCTTCATCCTTTCGAAGTTGCGCTGGCGGGCGGCTTCATAGAGGAGTATGGCGGCGGCGGCGGCCACATTCAATGATTCGACACTTCGGGCCATCGGGATGTGAACGACCTCGTCGGCCTGAGCCGCCGCATCCTCGGATACTCCGCTCGCTTCGCTGCCTAAAATCAATGCGAAAGCCATCGTCAGGTCCGCATCCGTATACGCTCGACTCGTCTCGACGAGCGAGGCGTCTTCGATCAGGCCTATGGGTCGGCGTTCGGCGGGCCGGGAGGCGATTATTTTTATCATGCGCTGGCGGCAAAGGGCGACCGTATCGGCGCGGTGCACATCGGTCGCGAGCGGCAAACGGAGCGCCGCTCCCATCGATGCGCGCAGGGCTTTGTGATTGAACGGGTCTACGGTGTAGCGCGTCGTAATCACACCGTTTGCCCCTGCCGCTTCGGCCGTGCGAATGATCGACCCTAGATTGCCGGGGTCTTGCAACTGATCGGCTATGACTATGAGAGAGGCTCCTTCATGGACCACATCATTCAATTCGAAGTGAGGGCGACTGACGAGGGCGACCACTCCTTGAGGACTTTCCGTGTCTGCTATGGCGCTCATTACCTGCTTGCTCACGTAAGCGCCCCGGCAGGGCACGTTTTCGAGGGAATCGAGCAAGGCTCTGCCGCGCTCGGTGGATTCGAGGGCCGGGCTGAAAGCGACGCTCTCGAAATGCACGCCTGCCTCGACGGCCTCTTCTATCAAGCGCACGCCTTCGAGAAAAACCATGTGGCGCTCGCCTCCCACGCGCAAGCGTCGGAACCGTTTGACCAGAGGATTCTGTCGACTGGTTATTTTCTCGATCAGCATCTTTATAAAACCGGTCCACAGCGAAGAAGCAAGCAGAGGAGAATTTGCACGCTCGCTCCCTGCGCCTCTCAATATATCATGCACGTATGCTTGTTTGGGATTTCAGATTTGAATTTTCAAGGATGGAATTTGGGAGGCATGAACTTTCCGTCCCTTCCATAATGGCATGCGCGCCTGATGTTTATATCGCGTTGAGAGATCGCGGCCTTCGATACCTCTGCTAAAAACCTACAATATACGGGACCGTTCATGCGGTTCTATACAATATAACGTGATCTCTCGAAGGGCCGGGTCTTGCGGCGCATCGAATTTCGAATACGGATTCTTGTGTGCGCGGCAGGTAATAGGTCCATGCCGGGCACCGGGAGCCCGGCATGGGTTGTCTCCAGATGTATTTTCGGCCACTACTGTCAGGCGGTGTGACCTTGCCCGGTTTTTCTGCCGGAGCGAACGATCAGGCATTCGCCCTATGAAACCGCTCTCGCGTTCGCTCTCCGGTTTTTCGCGCGCCGGGAGAGTGGGAGGGCGGAGAGGAGGCGAAAAAATTAGTGTTGACATAGGCAGGGGCCGATGGTAGAAATGGCTCCGTTGGCAATAGTGTCACTCTGATATTTGATTTTGTTGTAAAGGCTGAAGATCATCAGATCCTCCTCGAAGGGGAGCGAGTCTGAATGCTGAAGTCGGCACCCTGGAGAATGGCCAACCCCTGGCAAGCTGTAGGAGGTAGCGGGAGCAGGCACCTGCTGCACACATGCTTGCTTATGGCCTCGATCACCTCAGGGCTGTCGGCCGCCGGAGTGATTTGCCATACTTGAGTCTAACGATCTTCTCTGTTCTGTCACTGATCGAAGCCCCTGTAGAAGGCTCTGGCCTTCGACAAGTCGCCCCTTCTCAGATCCCCGCAGTATTTATAAGTACGCTCCTGACAATCGAAGGCCCCTGTGACGGTTCTGTATTTTAGGTTTTGGATTTTCGATTTATTTCCTTTCCCCCATTCGCCAGTACCGGGCAACCTGAGATCGCAAATCTACAAACCTGTCGGGGGACCATAAATGTTTGCCAAGAAGAACAAAAGCGTAGTCGGTCTCGACATAGGGTCGAGCGCACTCAAGGCTGTGGAACTGAAGCCCAGTCGCAGCGGGTTCGAACTTTTACATCTCGCCCATCAGAATCTACAATCCGATACCATAGTCGATGGGCACATAATAGACCTCAATCACGTCAGCGATTCCATAAATCGTATCTGGACCGAGCAAAACCTCAAGACCAATCTGGTCGCAACCTCCATTTCGGGCCACGCGGTCATAGTTAAAAAGATAACCCTGCCGACCATGCCCGAAGAGGAACTCGACGAGCAAATCCACTGGGAAGCCGAGCAGTACATCCCCTTCGACATAAACGATGTGAACCTGTATCACGAAGTGGTGGGCTACGACGCTTCGGGGCAAAACATGGAAGTATTGCTCGTGGCCTGCAAGCGCGACAAGATCGCGCAATTCACACAGGTGATTTCGCAGGCCGGCAAACAACCCATCATCATCGACGTTGACGCATTCGCCATTCAAAACGCCTACGAAGTCAACTATCACCCCACGCCCGACCAGACGGTCGCCTTGCTCGACATAGGCGCTTCGGTTATGACGATGAACATAGTTCGCGGGACGACTTCGATTTTCACGCGCGATATATCGGCGGGCGGAAACCAGTACACAGACCTGCTTCAAAAAGAGCTGGACCTGACCTTCGAGCAGGCCGAGGCGCTCAAGCGCGGCGTGGCCTTCGACGCGCAGATGTCGCTCGATCAGGCGGAGCCTGCGATAAACTCCGTTTCCGAGATGCTGGGCCTTGAGATACAACGCACGTTGGATTTCTTCCGTTCGACTGCCGTGGATTCGCCGGCCATAGATCGTATGTTGATAGCGGGCGGATCGTCGAAGGTGGTCCACCTGACCGAATACCTGTCCGACAAGTTCCAGATGCCGGTCGAGCGATTCGATGCTTTCCGCTCGATACGCTTCGACCATAAACGCATAGATGATGAATACCTGAGAGAGATTTCACCCAATATGGCCGTAGCCGTAGGGCTTGCGGTTCGGGTAGCGGAGGTAGCAAGATGATCCGAGTCAATCTACTGGAAGGCACTGCCGAGCAGCGCGTATCCCTACAGAAGACCAAAGTGGTTGCAAGACGCGGGCAGCAACTCTTCATGCTCGCAAGCGCCCTTCTGATATTTCTTATAGCGATAGGGGTCGATCATCTCTGGACCAACAACGCGCAGGCGGCTGTCCAGGAAGAGCTCGCCAGAGAGCAGGAAGAGGCGAGGAAGCTCGAACAGGATATAAAGCGCAAAGAAGAACTCGAAGGCGAGTTGAAGCAGGTCGAGGAGCGCATAAAGGTCATCAAGCAACTGCGCGCCGAACAGAAAGGCCCTGTGGCTATGCTCTCTTCTATAAACGAACGCATGCCGGGCGGCAAGGTCGACTTTCGCCTTCACTCCATAGAGCAGAAAGGCTCGCGCGTTCGAATCACCGGCACATCCACGAATCAACAGGTCATCGCGGACTTCGCGAGCCAGTTGGAATTTTCAAACGGGCTGTTTACCAGCCTGTCGCTTTCGGTCGAGGGCCGTGAGGCCAAACCCGAAGAATTGCCTGAGAATGCAAATGCAGCCGGCAAGAAGGACGATGGCGACGAGAAGCCCCAGATATTTCGTTTCACTATAGACTGTGACTACAACAAGCCGCGCGCGGAAGGCGACGACAAAAAGGTCGAAGAGTCGTAAAAGCAAGTGAAGGAGATAAAGTTATGGCAGCGTCTGTGACTAGTGTTATGAAGGGGGCCGAAGAGCAGGGAAACTTTTTTTCCCGCATGGCCTGGTATTACCAGATGGGATTGCTCCTGGGCCTCGTGGTCCTGCTGATCTTCGCCACCGATGCTCTGCTCTACAGCGACACGAGAGCGGAAACCGCAAAGTTGCAGGAGGAGGTGCAGGGACTGAAGGCCAAGAACGCTCAAGGCAATATAATAAGGCAGAACCTGGCCGCCGCCGAAAAGACCCTGAAGGAGAAGCGCGAGGAGATAGACCAACTCCGCGACTTTCTTCCCGATCAGGTCGAAATATCGAAGGTTTACGACAGCATAAAGGATTTCATGCGAGAGCAGAAGCTGGAGGTGAGGAAGTTCGCCCCATCGAAAGAGACTCCGCAAGACTTCTATACCTCGCTGCCTATACAGGTGCAGGTGACCGGGTCTTATGACAATCTGGGGCAGTTCTTCTCGCGCCTCGGATTCTTCACCCGCATAGTCAGCGTGTCGGACGTAAATATCAAACAGGCTGAGGATGGCGCGCAGGAATACGGCCGCTCTATCAACAGTTCGTTCGTCGTCACGGCATACTATATTTCTCAGGCAAACCTTGAAAAGCTGACCATGAAACAGAAGCCTGCCCCGCAGCCTGACAAAAAGGAAAATCAACCTAAGAAATAGTGGAGTGGAACTTATGAAAAGAAGAGCGACCCGTAGCTTAGGGCTGGCAATTGCCAACCAATCGGAGATGCATGCCGCTGAAGGGATGAAGTATATTTGTTCCGCTTTGATGATTTTACTCATCCTCTCGGTCATCTCCGTAATGAGCGCGGCGGCCCAATCTGCCGAGCAGGAACCGTCCGCTCAACCACAAACGAATCCAGGCAATTCGCGGCAAGGACGTTCAGGCAGGGAAGAGGTCGGACCGAGCGCCGATTCCATACGGCCTTACAGACCTTCGGGACGCGACCCGTTCAAGAAGGCTGTCAAGCAGCCCAAAAAGGTCGAGAAGAAGGAGGGGCCTCGCCTCATTCCGCCCCCTCCGCTCGAAACGCGTCGCGCCGAGTTTCGGCAAAAAGTGGAGATGGCGCGCGCGCGCGATCTGCCTGATCCGAACCCCTTGACACAGTACCTGATAAATGAACTTTCGGTCACAGGCATATTCAGCGATGAGCAAGGAAACGGCGCATTCGTAAAGGCGCAGCCGACGGGCACTATGTTCTTCGTGCGGCGCGGCACGCCCTGTTACAACGGCGAGGTGTTGCGCATCGAAACCGACGAATCCGACAATGGAGCGAAAGTGCTCTTTCGCGAAGTCTCTTATATAGAGATAAACGGCAAGCGGTCCCCACAGGAGCGCGTGGTGGGCAAGATACCCGGCGCGCCGGAAAAGTAAGAGGAATTTCGTAATGGAGAAGCCGTACATCGAATCCACAAAAGGAAGACTTTTTTCCTCAGCGGCACACGCGGGAAGAAGAAAATCCTTGAAGAAAGAAATCTTTGAAGAAAGAAATCTTTGCGTGTTCCCCTTTGGGATTCATTCAGGTCGGCTTTAATATAGAGAGGGAGATAATATCATGATGGCTAGGAGGCTCGTCGTATTACTGGCGCTAATGGCGCTTTTGAGCAATGTCTATGTGTTGGCAAGGCCGGGGGCAGGAGGTGGCTCAAAACCAGTCGGTCAGGCTTTCACTCTAGTGTCTCTCAAGCATGAGACCGCAGGCGCGCTCACGCGCATTTTGATCGAATCCAATGCGCCACCTCTCTACACGGTCCTCCGGCCGAGTGATCGCCTGATAATAGTCGATCTGCCGGGCAGCGAAGGGTCGAGTCTTGAGACCGAATATCCTATCAAAAACGATCTGGTCGATGGGGTGGCGGTGCGCAAGGGAAGCTCAGGGTCGGGGTCTGCGCGCGCGGCAACGAGAGTGGAGATAGCCGTGCGCGAGCGTGTCCGCGACCGGTCCCGGCTCGACGGCAATACGCTCGTTATAGAACTGTCGCCCGATCCCAAGGCCGCCGCTCAGAACCCGGCTGCTGAAAAGAAAACGGAAGAAAGAAATCTTTATCTCGACTCACAGCGACCGAGCGTTTACGTCCAGCCCGTGCCTGTGAGCGCGCCCGCCGCGAAGTCCTCGACTTCGGCCCGCACTGAGCGCGCCGAGCCCGCGTCCCGGCCGCTCGGACCTGCGACCCTCGTTCATTCGGTTCGCCCGGAAGCGGCCGGAGGCGGAGTACGGGTCGTCGTAGAGACGGACGGCGCGGCCGCGTACAAGGATTTCGTCCTGCAAAATCCCTGGAGAGTCGTCGTAGACCTGTCGGGGGTGCGAAGTGCGTTCGGAAACAAGACGCTTCCGGTCGGCCACGCTTCGGTCGAGCGGGTGAGAGTCGGTAATCCCAACCCGAACACGACGCGCGTCGTCGTCGATATGAAATCCAATCTTCCCTACACGGTCACACGCGAAGGAGCCTCGCTGGTCATAACGGTCGGCAACGCAACTCCGGCTCGCAATCAGGGCGCTTCGGCGACCCAACCGTCGCAAGAACGCTCGTCACGAGTGGCGGGTCAGCGTATAGAGAAGCAGCAGGAGTCCCGCAGAGGAGCAGAGGAGCAGGGGAGCAGAGGAGCAGGGGAGCAAAGAATATCTAGAGGCAGTGAAACCAGCACCCCCGCACCCTTGCATCCGACGCAACCCGCAGCGCAGGATTCGGTGAAAGAGACCATCGTAAACACTGTGGCCACTTCTTACACGCCTCCGGCCAGCGTGGTTCGGCCGCCTGCACAGCCCAACCCCGTGCAGCCCAGGAACAACCCGACGCCGCCGCGCACTCGGCCGAGTGCTCCCGCTCAGGAGACCGGGGCCGGTGCAGGTCAGGCTTTTTGCGATCCGACTTACGTGGGAGGACTTATAAGCTTCGACCTGCGCGAGGGCGTTGACATACGCGACATGCTGAGGTTCATCTCCCAACAATACGGCGTCAACTTCATAGTCGACTCATCGGTCAGCCAGGTGCCGGTCAATATTCGCGTGACCGATGTGCCCTGGAATCAAGTCATGGAATCGGTGATGCGAGCGAACCGGCTCGGCGCTGTTTGCGATGTCAACGGGCGCATCATAAGGATAGCCACGCTCGCTGCGGTGCAGCAAGAAGAGGCCCAACGCCGTGCCATCAAGGAAGAGATGGAGAAAGCCAAGCCGCTCGAGACGCGAATATTCAATCTCAAGTACGCGCGCGCATTCGGCTCGCTCGGTAATTCGGGTGGCGGCACATCGGGGTCCGGAGGCGGAGGCGGAGGACAGGGACAGGGACAGGGATCATTGCTGCAAATAGTTCAGGCCCGACTCAGCGCGCGCGGGCGAATAGAGATGGACTCGCGCACGAACAGCCTTATAGTCACCGATCTTCCTGAATATATCGACGTGGTCGAAAACATGATTGCGAAGCTCGACCAGCCCGAGCCGCAGGTGGAAATAGAGGCCCGAATAGTGATAGCGAACCGCAACTTCCTGCGCGATATAGGCGTGGAGTTGGCAGGCGGGGCATCCAATCTGAATAGAGGCACGGCCGGAGTCTTTGAAACCTCTCCCGTGACGTTCAATCCCGGAACAGGAGTCTCAAGCGGCTCAGGCGGCTCAGGCGGCTCAGGCGGCTCAGGTGGCGGCTCAGGCGGTTCAGGCGGCTCAGGTGGACTCGGTCCGAACCTCATCGGCCCGCTTGCGAGCGATGCGCTTCGTGCCGGAGCCAACACCGTGCTCAGCCTTACGACCGGCGTGATCGGAACGGGCATTATCTCGACAGCGCTCACGGCATCCGAGGTCAAAGGCCAGATACGGACCATCGCCAGTCCGCGCATAACCGCTCAGAACAACCAGACGGCTGAGATAGTCAACGGCGTGCAGATACCGGTGCAGACCGTCTCGAACAACACGATAACGACGACCTTTGTGACCGCTGCGCTAAGGCTTGAGATCACGCCGCAGATAATCGAAGAGACCGGCGAAGTACAGATGCGCGTGGTTGCCGAAAACAACACAGTGAACTTCAACCTCGCGAACTCATTCAACAACGGCACGCCCGGCATCAACACGCAGGCGGCCCAGTCAGTCGTAAGGGTGCAGGACGGCGGCACGACCGTCATGGGCGGAATCAATATCGATTCCGAAGGCCATACGGAGAACCGCACGCCCGGTCTGTCACGAATCCCTGTGATCGGCGAATTGTTCAAGCGGCGATCTACCCGTCGCGAGTTCGATGAGATACTCTTCTTCATCACGCCGCGCATAGTCAAAGGCGACGGCACGGTGGGACCGAGGACTCTCGCGCCTCGTCGCAGTTCTGTAGAGGGCAAGCCCTCTACAGACGGCACTCAGCGCGCCGCCACACCTTCGCCCAAAGCGAACGGCGGACAAGTATCGCAACAGACGAACGCAGGGCCTAAGGGAGGCCAATAGAAATTAAGGATGAGGGATGAGGGATGAAGGATGAATCGTAGCTTGCGGCTTTCATCCTTCATCCTTCCGCCTTTATCCTTTCTGAAATGGAGGTCGTACTTTGAGCTTCATAAATGCGCTTACGCAAATAGCCAACCGCATCGAAGGGTGTGAAGCAGCGATAATACTCGGCATCGACGGCATCCCTATCGAGCGATGCGTCGGCAATATGGACCCTACGCTCGATATAGACATAATAGCCACGGAGTTTACGACCCTGCTGCGACGGAGCATGCACATAGCGACAGATACGGATCTCGGCGAATTATGCGAGATGGTGCTTGTAACCGAACGCATGGCTTTTCTGTTGCGCCCGATCACATCGGATTATTTCCTTCTGCTTGCGGTCCATCCCGGCGGCAACGTCGGCCGCGCCCGCTTCGAACTTCGCAAAGCCCAGCTCGCTCTGGAAGTGGAGTTTGCCATCTGAGCATCTACCGCGCGCCGCTTCATACCTAAAATCAGCCGTCAGTCTTCAGCCGTCAGTCTTCAGCCATCAGCCATCAGTGGTCAGTGGCCAGTGGTCAGCCATCAATCCGCCTTCATTCTGATAGCTGATGGCTGATAGCTGAGTTCGATTCCGGCCCCGGCTAACGAGGGCCGCACTTGCCGCGAACGCGAAGGGTGTTGTATTTTCGATTTATCAAAGTTGCTTTCGGGAGAGAAATTTTGAAGAGGATCAAAGCTGTAATCGCACTCATTTTTTTAGCAACAGTGACGGTCGTGCTTGCGGGCGAGGCGCTGGCCTATCCGCCCTTTATGATAAAGGCCCAGAAGTACGGGGCGAAGGATTGCACCTTCTGCCACGTCGACCCGCTGGGCGGCCCACCCTGGACAGATCGCGGGAAATGGCTCATCGAAGAGAAAGAACGGCGCAAAGCCGATGTCGTCGACGTCGACTGGCTCGCGGACTACAAACCGGGCGAATCCGAAACTGGCGGGGCTTCCGGTGGTTCGGTAGAGCAGGAGTTGGAGGCTCTCTTTAACGAACTGATCGCAGCTTCCAAGAAGAAAGACGTATCCGTATTCGACCGCCTGTTGGCGAAGGATTTTATTGAAACCAACGCCGACGGGCTGATGATAGATAAAAATCAGATACTCGCATCGGTTCCAGAGCTTGTGGTCGAATCCTACGAAATCGAAGATATGAAAACGCGCGTTTTCGGCGATGCGGCCGTCATGACTTTTCGCCATAACAGCAAGACACGGTTCCAGGGCCGGGACTTCAGCGGCCAGTACCTTGAAACCCTCGTCTGGGTGAAGCGGGACGACCTCTGGCAGATAGTGGCCGCGCATGTGAGTCGTCAATAAATGTATTCATTCAATAAATGTATTCATTCTGGAACTCAAGAAATGATCCCTCATTCAGCAGGGGAAATGATTCACAGAAACGATGATATGATTCACTAGAACTCTGGATTTCGGATTCATCCTTCATCCCTCATCCTTCATCCTTTCTGAAAGGGCGGCGGCCAGAGCTTCTTCGAGGGTCGCAACCTCTCCGTCTAATTGAAGTTCGTAAACCTCTCGCAGTATCTCGCCCATGCGGGGACCGGGTTCGAATCCCGCCTCGATCAAATGCCGCCCCATAAGCAAAGGCGCAGGCGCGTGGTGAGAGACCGCAAGCTCTCGCGCCTTTTCCATGAACCAGTCTTCGGCGACCGGAGGCGAGTTGCGTCCGAGCGCGCAAGCTTTAGCCACCCGATAGAGCAAATCGAGTTCGACTTTTCCGGCGAGCCTTCTTATTCGTCCGTCGCTCAGGCGCTCGCTGAGTCCGCCCTTGTGATCCCTGTAGAACTCCTCCGGCTTCCGGTATTCGCGCGCGAGCGCCAGAACCTGTGAGCGCACGTCATAGCCCGAAAGCGTGTGAATACCAAGTGTTTCGAGGACCGCAAGCGCCGCTCCATTTAAAGGCTGATTCGATTGCTTATCTGCGCTTGCAACTGCGCCCTCTGAGGAAAAGAGATCGCAGTATACCCTTCGTCTTCCTTTTGTAGAACCTTCCAGATCATGCAGCAGCACAGCGAGCATCACCGCCATGCGTTTCTCTTCCGGCAAGCCGACTGTGAGGCGGGCCGCCTCATCAAGACACTTTTTCGTATGAGTGAAAGCATCTCCTCCTGTATGGCCTTCACTCTGCGTGAGGGCGCGAATTTCAGGAAAGAGTTTATCGAGGATGCCGAGGTCTGAGGCCGCCTGAAGCCCTACGGAGGGACGTTCGGCAAGAAGGAGCATCTTTTCCACCTCGCCCCGTATGCGCTCATGCGGCAGGTCCGAAAGCTCTATCGTGCGGCAGAGTTCCATGGTTTCGGGAGCGATCTCCATAAGGAAGCGGGCCGCAAGCTGCATCGCGCGCAATACTCTCAAGCTGTCCTCGACGAAAGTATCGGCGGCCACAGCCCGCAGTATGCGCCGGTCGAGGTCTCGCGCGCCGCCAAACGGATCGATAATCTCTTCCGTGAGCGGGTCGTAAAGTATGGCGTTCACGGTGAAGTCGCGTCGCCGGGCGGCCTCTTCAAACGTCATAAGCGGATCGCCTTCTATGATGAATCCCCTGTGCCCGCGCCCGGATTTCGATTCGCGGCGCGGAATCGAAACATCCACCTCGAACCTCTCTCTATTCTCCGGTGAAGATTCGCCTGATCGGTAGAAGACGAGTTTATAAACCGAGAAATGCTCGCCTACGGTATTGACCGGGCCGATCTTTTCGAGAAGCGCGCGGAGGCGTGCAGGCTCAAGGCCGTAGACTTCCAGGTCCAGGTCTTTGGACCGGATTCCGAGCAGGCGGTCGCGCACGGACCCGCCGACAAGCATCGCCCGCCCGCCCGCTTCACGCACCGCCCGGCATATCTTCAACAACTCTCGATTCATCCTGTCAAAGATAGCGCGAAGCGAAGGGCGGTGAAAAGGCGTTCGGTTATAACCGAGCACGGGATCGAACGAGTTTCTCGATATATGTTTGACAATGAAAAGATCGTCGGTTTGAATTCCTTATGACCAGAAAGCCACAAACGGCTTTGATTGGAAAAGCCGATGGGGAAGGGGGCTGTCGAAATGAATAGATGGCGAGTGATGTTTATCGTGTTGTCGCTGTGCGTGTCAGCCTTTGCGCAGGGCAGAGCTTACACGCCCAAGCCGGGCACTGCCGAGCGCAAAGCGATTATGGACGCTCTTCGCGCGCCCGTAGAAAAGGAGTTGAAAAAGAGAGTCGTCTTCAAGGCGAACCATCTCAAGGTGCAGGACGGGTGGGCATTCCTCGGCGGCGTGCCTCAGCAACCGGGCGGAAAGGCTATGGATTATCGGGGCACCCCCTATCAGGAAGCCATCAGGTCGGGAGCCTTCGACGATAATATATTCGCCCTGCTGCGCATCGAGGGAGGCAAATGGAAGGTTGTCACTTATGTAATAGGCGCGACCGATGTGCCTTACATAGGATGGGACGAACAGTATAAAGCGCCTTCAGCTATTTTCGAATGAACTGACGAGTTCGTGTAATTCTGCGGTGCGATAGAGTAAGGATTGTGCAGGTAGTCTTGCAACAAGTTCCTTATTTTATAGAAAAACAGAGAAAATATAAGCATCTATTTCCTCGAAAAACGTTTGTAAAACCCGACTCTTCCGTATTATGCTAAAAAAGTCGTCAAGTTCTTTGAAACTCTGATTAGGGAGTTGTTGAAGGAAGTCTTCAACGTAAAAATCAGAACGTATAAGAATTTCACTAGCCTTTCTGTGTTGATTGCTTTAACCTGTTTATGACCCATAGGCCGTGCCTGTATGTCAGAATCGGTTTCAAACGATCTCAAGCCGTCACAGAGAGTTGAATCGTGAAAACAGTAGGTTGTCTTGGCATAAGGCTTGGAGAAGTAAACCTGAGACAAACCTGAATTTCTCGACCCTGGGGAGTGTAGAGTCCCCCAGGCTGTGGAAAGTTGATTGGATAGTTTTCTATTCATCGGCTAACTCTAAGGAAGCATCAAGGCAACGGTTGCGTCCAATCCTCCACAAGCAATCCGGTCACCTGCGTGAAATCTTTCAGGTTTCGAGTCACCAGGATTCCTCCTACGCTCAACACGATTGCAGCGATCTTCAAATCTCTTGTGCCGACCTGCCGCACACTCGTTTTCAATCGGACGAACTCATCCGCCGCCCGCTCGGTGAAAGGAAGAACTGGTATGCGACTCAAGCCGATCAGCGTCTCCTGAAATGCGGCGTAAGCGTTGACGAAATCGCCAGCTTGACGCGCGCGTGCTATTACGGCAAGTCGTCCGCGCAGTTGTTCTTCAGCCGAAACGACGGTAGTAGCACGCCTGTTGACCGGCACGGCACGGAGGCGGGAAACAACCTGAATATGATTGCGCTGTAACAGGCTGAGATGGTCCGTGTCGAGCACCCACAATCGTTCAGGCACGATTCCCCTCTTCCCTCAGACGACGTAATTCTGCCTGGAACTCGTCCCAGTGAGGGTCGGCGGCGAAACTATTTATGATACTCTCCCAGGGATCATCAGTTGCGGATTCTCCCACCTGTATTCGAACTATCTCTCCCCGCTGCAAACAATCCTGTATCG